>JAYUQF010000211.1:0-1784 GCA_043756885.1 Pseudomonadota bacterium | reverse complement strand
AAACAACTGCTGATGATGTCGGGCATGGATCGCTATTTTCAAATCGTGCGTTGTTTTCGCGACGAGGACCTGCGCGCCGATCGCCAGCCCGAGTTCACCCAGCTCGATATCGAGATGTCCTTTATTAATGAAGCGGACATTACGGGCTTGATGGAAAGCATGATGCGCCAGGTGTTCAAAACCGTCTTGGACGTGGAGCTGCCGAACCCCTTTCCGCGGCTGACCTACGCACAAGCCATGCAACGTTACGGCTCCGACAAGCCCGATCTGCGCAACCCGCTGGAATTGGTCGAGGTCGCCGACCTCGTGCACACAGTTGAATTCAAAGTTTTTGCCCAGGCCGCTGGGCGCGACGATCATCGCGTCACCGCGTTGCGCGCGCCAGGCGCCGGCAAGTTGAGTCGTAAACAAATCGACGCTTACGCGGACTTTGTTGCCATCTATGGCGCCAAGGGCCTGGCTTACATCAAGGTTAACGACCGCAAAGCCGGTCTCGATGGCCTGCAGTCGCCGATCCTGAAGGTTGTGCCAGCGGCGGTGGTGGAAAACATCCTGGACCGCGTCGGCGCCGTCGACGGCGACCTGGTGTTTTTTGGCGCCGACAAAACCCGCATCGTCAACGATGCACTGGGTGCCTTACGCGACAAACTCGCCGCCGAGCTGGGCCTGGTCGCCGCGACCTGGGCGCCCTTATGGGTGGTCGATTTCCCGATGTTTGAATGGGACGAAGACGACAAACGCTGGGCGGCTTTGCATCACCCCTTCACCGCACCGCTTGACGCCGATCATGTCGGTGTCGCGCCGGGCAAGGCCATTTCCCGCGCCTACGATATGGTGCTGAACGGTTCAGAAATCGGCGGTGGCTCGATTCGCATCCACAACAGCGCCTTGCAAAGCAAAGTTTTTGACCTGCTCGGCATCGGCGCAGAAGAAGCGCAGGAAAAATTCGGCTTCCTGCTGGAAGCCCTGCAGTACGGCTGCCCACCCCATGGTGGCATCGCGTTTGGTCTCGATCGCCTGGCGATGTTGATGTGCGGCGAGACTTCCATCCGCGAAGTCATCGCCTTCCCCAAAACCCAGAGCGCGAGTTGCCCGCTGACCTCGGCGCCGAGCGAAGTGAGCGAACGCCAGTTGCGCGAGCTGTCCATTCGGCTGCGTAAAGCGCCAAGCGCGGAATAAATCGGACGCTGGTCGGCGCCTTTTTACAACCGATTTACCTGCCGACCCTGGCCACGCCGGGAATCGACAGGTAGGCTGACCCTCTAACAGCACCACGAGCCGTGAGCGGCCTGTGCTTCACCACCAACCCGCCGCGTTCGGCCTGACACCATGCGTAGTGACGTCATTTCCCATCTCGCCGTTGATACCGCCGTCGCCACCCATGTGCCGCCGGTGGTTCGTGAACAGTTGGACGCCGCTGAGCGCGAACACTTACGCGCCGAGATTAAAACCCTGCTGGTCGCGCAAAATGCGGTACTGGTTGCGCACTACTACACCGATGCAGAGCTCCAGACCTTGGCCGACGAAACCGGTGGCTACGTATCCGACTCCCTCGACATGGCACGCTTTGGTCATGAGCACAGCGCCTCGACTCTGGTGGTGGCGGGGGTACGTTTTATGGGCGAGACCGCCAAAATATTGAACCCCGAAAAGCGCGTACTGATGCCCGACCTCGCGGCCACTTGTTCGCTGGACCTGGGCTGCCCGGCCGACGCCTTCAACGCGTTCTGCGATGCACATCCGGATCGCACCGTGGTGGTTTATGCCAATACCAGCGCCGCGGT
>JAYUQF010000210.1:0-4516 GCA_043756885.1 Pseudomonadota bacterium | reverse complement strand
TGATCGGCACCGTTGGCACCCAGGCTACAGCCCGCATTGATGCCAAACTAGATGCCGAAAACGCCTGGATGGCGCATATGGACGAGGTCGGCAAAGGTAGTCTGCTATACGAAGCCAATAGCTGGTACTTAGGCGCGAATATTCCCGGCAAACCACGCGCGCTCTTGTCTTATCTCGGTGGGTTGGAAGCCTACCGCCAACAGTGTCGAGCCGGCGCGGCAAATGGCTATGGCAATTTTACGATTACGCGCTGAGCCACAGCCGCACTGGCCTCGGACAGGTGCAAGCGCAAGCTTGCACCTGTCTCCGATCGGCGGACGCCATGTCGCGCAACACGGTGCGCAAGAGGCGCAAGGCGTCGCTGAAAAGCGGCGATGAGCCAGCAAGCTCAGCGCGTAACGTCGCACTTAAACTGACCGCCACGCGCGGCAGATCAAAACCGCGTTGGTGCCGCCAAACGCGAATGAATTCGACATCGCGACGCTCAGCTTGGCATCGTGGCGCGCGCCCTCCGGCACGTAGTCAAGATCACAGGCCGGGTCTTTGATACAAAGATTAATCGTCGGCGGGATACATTGCTGTTCGAGGGTGAGCACCGTTGCAACAAATTCCAGCGCGCCCGCTGCGCCGAGCAGGTGCCCGTGCATCGACTTGGTTGAACTCACGGGCAGACGCGCGGCATGACCGGCAAAAACCTGTTTGATGGCGGCGGTCTCAACCGCGTCGTTGGCCTGCGTGCCGGTGCCGTGGGCGTTGATATAGTCGATATGCTCGGGGGTAAGCGCCGCAGAAGACAGCGCGTGACCCATCGCAGCGGCCTGCCCGTTGATGCTCGGACGGGTAATGTGAGTCGTGTCAGTGACCAGACCGTAGCCTATGAGTTCGGCGTGGATAGTCACGCCACGGGCGATCGCGTGCTGCCATTCTTCCAGTATAACGACCGCCGCGCCCTCGCCTAACACCAAGCCGTTGCGGTCATGGGCGAAGGGTTTGCACGACGCGGACGCGTCATTCGGATCTTCGTGCGCGAGCGTCTTGAGAGAGTTCCAAGCTGCGAGTGTGCCGTCGGTGAGCGGCGCTTCTGCGCCGCCGGCGATGACAATATCGAGCTCGCCGCTAGCAATGCGTCGCGCGGCCTCGCCAATAGCGACAGCCGAAGACGAACACGCGGTGGAATAGGTCATGTTGGGTCCTTCGATTTTGTATTCAATCCCTATCCAGGCCGCCGCCGCATTGTTCATCGCCATCAACACGCTAAAGGGTTTCACTCGTTCACACGCTTCACCGTAGAAAGTGAAATAGCTTTCGTCGGTCGTTTGTGCGCCGCCCATGCCGGTGCCGATAAAAACGCCCGCACGCTGTTTGTTACAGGCGTCGAAATTCAGGCCCGCATCGCGCACAGCCTGGGCCGCTGCAGCCAGGGCGAACTGGCTGACGCGATCGAGCATACGCAGACGTTGCGGCGAGAAATGTACAGATGCATCGAACTCCACTTTAGCGCCCACATGCGTCCTGGTGGCGAGTGCGGCAGGTTTGCGCGGGTGCGCAAGCAAGGGCGCGGGTAATCTGCTCACGCCTGAGTGACCTGCAAGCAAATGTGCAAAAAAATCCGCGGCGTTATTGCCAAGCGGAGAAATGACGCCGATTCCAGTGACGGCAACTCGCCGCACTACGCCAGTTCCTTATGCTGTGGCGATGCGCGCTGAGTGCTGATGATGCGATCGACATAATCGACAAGGTCGCCCATGGTCACAATTTTCTCCCGCCACGAAGCGGCCTCCGAGGGGATGGTGATGGCGAATGCGTCTTCGACCGCAAACAGCACTTCAATCATCGCCAGCGAATCGACATCCAGCGCTTCCAGATTGGATTCCAATGACAAACTTTCGGGCTCGATAGCCAGGTTACTTTTTAAGATGCCTTTTAATACTTCCAGGGTGGTCATAACGAGTCTCTCAGTTAAGTGGGTACAGAGCGCGTCCGGCAGGGGACGACGACCAACACTGCATCACCGCCACGCGCTGATGGCGCCAAGATCCAGACCATAGGTCTGGGCCTTGCCACTCCAGAGCGCAGCGCGGCTCAAAAGTGAAGGCAAACCTTGCAGGGTCAGAGCGGCAAGCCGCGCGCTGGCGGGCCGCATGAATACATGCGCCGCAAACGCGGCAAGATTAAGCCGCCGAGCAAAATGCTGGTGCCACGCCGCGGCATAAGCCGAGCGCACTTGGTCCAGTCGAGTGCGCGACCAGACGCTGCCCTGACCTTGGCCACGCAACAATGCGTCGCACAACAGTCCAGCCGATTGCATGGCCATGCTCAGTCCTTCGGCGACAATCGGATGGGCCTCGGCGGTGGCGTTGCCGACCGTGTAACATCCACCCTCGCCGAAACCACGCAGCCCCGTGCGCAGCGGCCCCGCCGCCAGCCATGGGCCCAAACGGCGCGCGTTGCTCAGCGTTTGCGCAACGCCGCGGCAAGACGCCTGGATGTGAGTGAGCGCCGCATTGCCGGCACTGCTCGACGGTGTCAACCGTCGGCACGATGCGAGTGCATCGCGACGGATACAAAAGGACAGGCTGAGACGACCAGCATCGCTGTTGACCATGCCGCCGTAACCACCCGGAAAAGACAGCAGGGGCATAAGGTCGTCATCCAACCCGGCATGCTCGAAGTGCGCCTTGAAGCCAAACAGGTCACCGGCACCGGCAGGCGGGTGCGAAGCCTGTGTTGGCATGACACCACGCTCCCAGGAACCGTGAGCTGCTATCACCAGTGGCGCAATGAGGTTGCGGGACGCACGCGTGTTCGCGGCGGTAACGCCGCACTCGAAGCTGCCGTTCTCAGCACCGAAACGCGTCAACTCCCAGGGTTGCCAAAGCTCGACGCCGGCGCGCGCCGCGCCTTCCAGCAGCGCACTATCAAGATGTTCACGGCCAATCGCCCGGCCACAGTCTGCACTGACGGCCCGCGGCGCAGTCAACGGCGCTATGACGACGACATTGCCGGCATACACACCCACACGACGCACGGGTGGGCCAGCGCGCGACAGCAGCGGCTCGACCACGCCGATAGCACGCAACAAAGGCCACGTGGTGGCCGAGATAAACTCGCCGCAGACCTTGCGCCGCGGGAAGACCGTCTTTTCGATTATTGCCACCCGCCATCCGGCGCGCGCCAGCAAACTGGCGGCAACTGCGCCCGACGGACCGCCGCCCACTACGATGACGTCGTAGGACGTTCCCATCTAGCTAGTCTTGCGCACGGCGATAAAAACGTGGGAGAACAACCCGGCGCTGTATTCCTCAAGCTGCCAATGCTGCGCATCAGGCCACAAACCACTCAGCTCCTGGGCGCAGAATCCCGCCCGAACGCTGGCCACCGCATCCTGGCGGGTCACCGCCCCGGCGCCCAGCAGTGCGAGCAGACGGCTACCGGTCAGCGCGAGCGTCGAGCGGCGCGGTTCACAACAGAAAAACACGCGCGTGCGCGCTGCCAGGGCGCTCATCAAACGCTGCAATTGCGGCGGCTCGAAGTGATGCAGGAACAGATTGGCACAGATCACATCCCACCGTTGCTGCGAGCCACTCGTCAGCCAATCGAACAGATCCATCGTCACCGTCGAGGCCTGCCAACCGACCGCAAAAAAGTCTTCAAGCGTGCGGGGAGTAATCGCGTTCAAGCGGTCAAGCAAGGTGACATCGAGCGCCGGCCAGTGCGCCGCCCGCTGGCGTGCGAGCCGCAACATCAGCGTGCCGTCGCCGGCCCCCAATTCCAGCAGGCGTTGCGGACGATGCAGGGCGGTCGCCCGGTCGAGCGCGCGCCGCATGATGCGAAGCGAACCCATGACGCGATGAATGCGGCGCAAGTCGGCGCGCGATCGCTGCGCGCGCGGGTCGCATACCGCCAGCGCGTCGAGCAATTCCGGTTCCACACAACGGGTCTGCAGCAAGTTCGCGGTCGCGCAGACCGGCCGGCTCACCACGTCAGGCGGCCTCAAGCAGGGCGCCGTGACAACTGAAGCCCGCCCCGAACGCCGACATCCACCACCAGCCCGGCGCGGCGTTATCCGCCAACGCAGCCTGCAAAACAAAATAGACGAAGGCACTGCTCATATTGCCGTACATGTTCAACATATCTGCGCTGTAGCGCAGATTGTCGGGCGCCAGCTCAAGTCGATTACTCAACGCATGGAGAACATCGCGTCCGCCGGCGTGCATGATCCAGGCCCGGATATCCGCCCTCTGCAAGCCGGCCTCGTCAAGTGCCGTGGACAACACCTGCTGCGCGTGAACCGCAGCGAGCTGCGGTACCGGTCGGGTCAAAACATTGCGCAACATGCCGCGCCGACTCTCAAACTTGAGAGCGTCCCGTTCCAGCGGGTTGGTCAATGAAGTAAAGGACTTCCACTCAAGCCGACGCCGGGCGAGTGCAGGGGATTTCGACAGCACCGCCGCGCCCGCGCCGTCGCCAAACAGGCAGGCGCTAATCAGCACGCCCGCGTCATTGTCGAGATACA
>JAYUQF010000209.1:0-4530 GCA_043756885.1 Pseudomonadota bacterium | reverse complement strand
GGCTCGCCGGCATCGATAGCATCGGTCAGCCGATCGACAGTGAGCTTTTCCATTTCGCGCAGCTCATCATCGGTAAAAAATTTATCAGCCATGGTCATGCTCCTGTTGAGTGTGCGGGTAGTGAAGATCCAGCGCCGCGAGCCGCTGTTGAAACTGACGCACGGCATTGTGTTTCGAAAGTTGTGAGAGTCATTCTAGTCGTGGCGTCCAGCAATGCAGGCCCTCGGACAATTCGCCAGGGCATCGTCCGGATTCAATTGACTTGCCGTCCACGTCCCGCCCAGAACGGTTTACGCAATTCGGTCTTTAGAACCTTGCCGGCGCCGGACAGCGGCAAGGCCTCTTCGCGGAAACTTATCGAGCGCGGACACTTGTAGTCGGCGATGAGTTGTCGGCAATGAGCGATCAAGTCCGCCGGATCGGGATGCGTGTCCGGGCGTGGCACCACGATCGCGTGAACACGTTCACCCCATTTGTCGTCGGGTACGCCGATCACCGCGCACTGCGCGACTTCGGCATGCTGGTACATCGCATTTTCCACTTCCGTGGAGTAGACGTTTTCGCCGCCGGAAATGATCATGTCCTTCATGCGGTCACTGATGAAGATAAAACCATCAGCATCCATGTAGGCCGCATCACCGGTGTGCAGCCAACCATCGCGCAGGGCTTCGCGGGTGGCCTCCTCACGGCCCCAATAACCCAGCATGACGTTGGGGCTGCGCACCACAACCTCGCCCACTTCGCCACGCGGCAGCTCGTGGCCCTGTTCGTCGACAATTTTGAGTTCCGTCGCGGGCAAGGCGCGCCCGGCAGAGCGCAGGCGCCCGCCGTCTGCGGTGTGGTAGCGGGACTCCAGGGCGGTCAACAGCGGCGCGGATTCCGTTTGACCATACAACTGACAGGCCGCCACCCATGGCAGCTTTTGCATCAGATCAAGCGCCACCGCCTCGGGCATCGGTGAAGCGCCGTAAAACATTCTTTGCAGCCGGCTCAGATTGAACTCACTAAAACGCGCCTGTTCAAGCAGCATCTGGATCATGGTTGGCACCAGGATGACGTCGGTAACGGCGTGATCCTGCAGGGCGCCCGCGCAGGCTGCGGCTTCGAATCGCGGAATAAAAATGTGGCGGCCGCCGATATGGGTGATGGCGTAGATGTACAAGGCATCGGCGATATGGAACATCGGTGCGGCATGCAAGTAGATGGTGTCGGGCACCGCGCCAACCATGGTGATGTACTGCAGCGTATTGGCTACATGATTACCGTGACTGAGCATGACGCCCTTAGAGCGTCCGGTGGTACCGCCGGTGTAGAAGATGCCGGACAGAGTTTCTTGATGGTTGGGGAATTCGTCTATCGGCCCATGCCCATCAACCAGCCCGTCGTGCAACGCATCAGCCCCGCCCAAGGCTGCGTCAATACAGATCAGAATCAGCGGATGTGCAACCAATGCGCGCAGGGGCTCGGCGAGATGCCAGAACGCCTGATCAATGAATACCACGCGAGTTCCAGAATCGGCCAGGGAAAAAGCAATCTCGGGCGCCGACCAGCGGTAATTGATCGGCACAATTACGCCGCCGGCCCACGGCACGGCAAAGAAAATCTCAAAATGTCGATCGGAATTGAGCGCGACTACGCCGACTCGATCACCTGGTGCGACGCCCAGCTTCTGCAGGCCGCCCGCCAACCGCGCGACACGCTCCACGAGTTCGGCCCAGGTGCGCCGACGTTCGCCATCGACGGTCGCAATTTGTGCGGGGATCTGCTGACGATTGCGCAGCAAGGCTTGGGTAACTCGCAACATGTTGGTCTGCTTTGGTTTTTTTCGTAAATAAAATCAGTTGACGGCGCGACGCAGTTCATCGAGCAGGCGTTCGACCAGTTCACCGGCAGGCGCGATGTCCGCCACCCGTTCAACCGACTCGCCGGCATAGAGCGCCATGGCATCAAGGTCGCCGTCGAAGCTGGCCAGGGGCGGAACCACCGAATAGCGCTGCACCAATAAGCGCTGACCGCCCAGCAACAGTTCCCCGACATCCTGCTTTTCGCCCGGGCGCTGGCCACTGGCCGGCCGGCCAGCGGCTTCCCAAGCTCGATAGGTGGTGTTGCGGATCACACGATGATTAGCATTGGGCCAGCCGAGGTCGAACAGGGTAGTCATCACGGTATCCGCAGCCGTGGCCGCAACAATGCGCTCCTTATAACCTGCACAGGCGGCCGCCTCGATACTCGCCACGAAGCGTGTACCCAGGGACGCCGCCTGCGCGCCATGATCCAAAACCCGAGCAATATCGGCGCCAGAGGCCAGGCCGCCCGCAGCGATGACCGGCACCGGCCCTAACACTTTAAGCGTAGCCAGCAGCGTCGATTTCAACGGTGCCAGGGCTTTAACGTGACCACCGGCTTCGACGCCCTGCACGATGACGGCATCAACCCCGGCGTCAGCCGCTGCCACGGCATCCTCGGGCCCACCGCATTGCGCGACCACAAACATACCGCGGTGATGAGCGTCTTTCACGTACGGCTGCGTATCACCCCAGAACAATACCAATACTGGCACACGCGCATCGAAGCAGGCTTCGACATCGCTGCCATCGGACATCGGCAAAATGATGTTGGCGCCAAAGGGCCGTGAGGTCAGTTCACGGGTCTTGGTTACCCAAGCGCTGATCTGGGCGCCCGGGGCGCTACCCGCACCCAGCACACCAAAGCCGCCGGCTTCGCAGACCGCGGCGACCAGTTCCGGACCCGCCAGTCCGCCGCCCATGCCGGCACTCCAGATGGGCAGTTTGATACTGAGGTGATCGAGCAGCGTGCGCATAGAAGTCCTCGGCGGCAACCGTGCGCGAGTGCGCCAGTGGGAAAACAATCTAGGTAATCAAGGCGTGCTTTGCAACGGTTGAACCTGCCGGCGCGTGCCGTGCAGCGGACGCTCGATGCGACGACGGTCAAACGGCGATTGCGGTGAACTTTAGGTTGAAAGCGATCGCCTGGTTGAATGCTCGAATGCGGGTGGTCATTTGGCACCTGACACAGAGCCGTGGCAGTAATGCAGAAATTGCTGCTCTGAAGACGGCGGTAGAAATAGATAACCTTGAAAACGATTACAGCTCAGGCCCTTCAGAAACTCGAGTTGGGCAGTTGTTTCGACGCCTTCAGCGACAGTCTGCAAACCGAGATGCTGGCCCATTGCAACAATGGTCTGACAAATAATCTCGTCGTTGCGATCACTACCGATATCGGCGATGAAGGAACGGTCGATTTTCAACTGATCGATGGGTAAACGTTTGAGATAGGACAACGATGAATAGCCGACCCCAAAATCGTCGAGTGCAAACAGCGCGCCCAGGCGGCGCAGACGATCCATGATGGCGATGGTAGCGTTGACGTTCTCCATGACGGTGCTTTCGGTGATTTCAAACACGATGCGCTGGGGCGGGATGCGATAGACGGCGAGCAGCCGTTCTACGTCTGCGAGAAAAGTGTCGCAGCGGAACTGAAACGCGCTGATATTGATGGCCAGCTCGCCTAGATCAACTGCGCCCGTATCGAGCCACCGCCGGTAGGTGGCAAACGATGCTTCCAGCACCCAGCGACCGATGTCGATGATCAGGCCGCGCTCTTCCGCGATGGGAATGAATTCGGTGGGTGAGATGACCCCGCGTGTCGGGTGATGCCAACGCAGCAGCACTTCAGCAGCACTGACACGTCCGTCGTTATCAACCTGAGGTTGGAACACGATAGCAAGTTGGCCACGCTTGATGGCGGCGCGCAGATCGCTTTCGAGCAGCAATCGCTCCTGAGCGTTTTCCTCCATTTCGGGCCGGAAAAAGCGCGTGACGTTACGGCCCGCAGACTTGCCGCTGTACATCGCGGTATCGGCCTCCTTGAGCACATCGTCGCTACTTTTGCCAGCCTCGGGAAAGAGCGTAATGCCGATGGTTGGCGTGACATGAAACTGGTGGTGATCAAACTGGTAGGGCTGGCCGAGAGATTCATGGATCTTTTCTGCAACTTGGCGGGCCTGGCGGGCAGCTTGGTCCATATCCTGGGCAAGTTCCGGTAGCACAACCACAAACTCATCCCCACCCAGACGCGCCACCATGTCTTCCTGGCGAGTGACATTGAGCAGGCGGCTCGCCACAGCCTGCAGGAGCGCATCGCCGACCGCATGGCCGAGCGTGTCATTGATGCGTTTGAATTGGTCCATGTCGATGAACAACAGCGCACCGCAGCTGCCACGCCGTATTGCCGCAGCGATGCTGGCGTCGAGTCGTTCTGCGAAATAACGACGATTAGGCAGATTGGTCAGTGGGTCGTAGAGCGACAGTCTTTGAGCATGCTCCTCGGCGCGCTTGCGCACCGAGATGTCATGAATGGTGCCGAGCAGGCCAATGACAGTACCGGCGCTATCGCGAATGGGTACTTTAATCAAATCGACCCAGCGCGCTTCGCCTAACGGCGTCAGCAGGCCGGTTTCGTGGGCGACGCGCTCCACTGTGCCGTCGAGCAAGGGCTGATCCTCGTCAG
>JAYUQF010000208.1:0-4535 GCA_043756885.1 Pseudomonadota bacterium | reverse complement strand
CAAGCTTAATTTGAAGGCCGCACTATATGTCTTGGGCTGCGTAAGGCACCAGCGCGCTGCGGAGGGTTTGCGCGCCTCGCCCGGTGGCGCGGGTCCGTGCCAAAATGCGCGCCCCCAGTCCACTCCAAGCAGGCCTCGGCATGAAGCTCAGCACCGACCGCATACTGACCAGCCACGTGGGTAGTCTGCCGCGTCCAGACAACTTGAGCGACCTGCTGTTGCGTCGCGAATTCGGCGAGGCAGTTGACCCCGATATTTTCGGCAGCGAGGTATTGACGGCGGTTAATAATGCCGTTGCGCGCCAGATCGAGGCGGGTATCGACATCGTCAGTGATGGCGAGATGAGTAAAATCGGTTACGCAACCTATATCAAAGACCGCTGCACGGGTTTCTCCGGTGACAGCGCGCGCAATCCGCCGGCCGATCTGGAACGTTTTCCCGCCTTCATGCAGCGCACGGCTCAACAGGGCCAGGCACCCAACATCCTGCGGCCCTGCTGCACGGGCGAAATTACAATCCGCGATCGCAGCGCCCTGGAAGCAGACCTCACGAATTTTCGCGAGGCGCTGGAGGGGCGCGATGTTGTTGAAGGTTTCCTGAACGCTGCCTCGCCGGGGGTTATTGGTGCCTTTCTGCCTAACGCACACTACCCCAGTGAGCGCGATTATCTGGAGGCTCTGGCCAAGGTGCTGCGCGAGGAGTACGAGGCCATCAATCAGGCCGGCTTTGTCCTGCAGATTGATTGCCCGGATCTCGCCATGGCACGCCACACCCAATACAAAGATTTATCTGACGCACAATTCATTCGCCACGCTGAAGTGCATGTGGAAGTTTTGAATCATGCTCTGGCCGCAGTGCCAGCCAGCGCTGCGCGCCTGCACATCTGTTGGGGCAATTACGATGGCCCGCACGACTTTGATATCCCACTGGCGAAGATCATGCGCGTTCTGCACAAGGTCAAACCGCAGGTGATATCTTTCGAAGCAGCTAATCCGCGCCACGCCCACGAATGGCGGGTGTGGGAAGAGATCCCGCTGCCGGAGGACAAAGTGTTGATGCCCGGTGTGATCGATACCACCAGCAATTTCATCGAGCACCCCGAGTACGTTGCCGAGCGTATTTGCCGCTTTGCCGATATTGTCGGCCGCCAGCGGGTGTTGGCCGGCACCGACTGCGGCTTCGGCACTTTTGCAAAATACGGTCGCGTTGATCCTGATATCGCCTATGCCAAGTTGAAAACCCTCGCTGTGGGGGCGGAGTTGGCAACGCGGCGCCTGTGGTGAGATGGCGATGAGTGCCCTGGCAGTGTCCGTTGGAAGAGGTTGATACCCAGATGCAGTTCAAACACATGCGCAGCGCAGACGGCGTGGACCCGGTGAGCAATGTTGAGCTTGAACTGCAAAGCGATGGCCATTATTGCTTTTACTGGTCACCAGCCGTTGGTGTTGGCCCCTACACACTCTACGCACTGGCGAACCCCGACCACGTCACCCGTGAGCGGCTATTGCTGCGCGACGCGCGTCCCGGCGCGCGGGTGCCAGCGACGCGGCCTGGAGAGCGTGAGTATTTTTATCTTGAGGGCGGCGATGGGTACGGCCTCGTCCTGGCGCAACGCAATTTGCCACTGGCCGGCAGTATCAACTTCCGTGATCTCGGCGGCTACGCGACGGGCGATGGTCGGCGGGTGATCTGGGGGCGCTTATTTCGTTCCGGACATATGGCCAATCTGAGCGAGGACAGCCTCGCACAGTTCGCCGCGCTGGATATTCACGCGGTGTGTGATTTTCGTACCCAAGCTGAGCGCGTCAGCGAGCTTCGCGGCTTGCCTAACAATCCGCGGGTCGATGTGTTGGGCATTACGCCCGGCATCGGTGACAGCCATTTTTTTGATCGTTTATTCAACAGTACCGAAGACCCACAAAAGGTGGTCGAGGCTGTGCAGGCCATGATGCGAGTGCTGGTGACAACTGCCGCGCCGCATTACCAGCGTATGTTCGACGTGCTGCTGGAAGCGGCGCCGGGGGCGGTGTTGCTCAATTGTTCGGCGGGCAAGGAGCGCACTGGCCTGGCCTCGGTTTTGCTGCTGACCGCACTCGGTGTGCCACGCGCCACCATCGGCTACGACTTCATGCTCTCAAAGCGGTATTTCCCCGCCGAAGCCGAGATTCCACGCGTCATCACCAAGTATTCCGTCCGCGCCAGCGCCGAGGTGGCGCGCAAGATCATCATGCCGCTACTGGAAACCCGTGAAAGCTATTTACAATCCGCGTTCGACGCTATCGATGAACACTACGGTTCAGGTGAGGGCATGTTGCAGACCCTTTATGGTCTGGGTCCCAGCGAGTGTGCGCGCTTGCGTGATCATTTCACTTCTTGAAAACTGATAAGGGGAGTAACCATGGCCAAGCTCATGGTCGATACCGACAAATACGGCTACCAGTCGGATTTTGCGGTGGTGGAAGCTTATAACAGCGCGGTCAAAGACCTCATGCGCCAACGGTTTGCCGCCGCCGGTAAACCCTGGCGCGAATTTGTATTTGGCGCCGACGCAGCGGTGCTCACGAAGGCCGACATGGAAGCCGTTGAAGCACGGCTGCTTGGTCTGGGTTATCGTTTTACACCCTCGGCGATGTCTTCGGCCATCGAGCGCCCGGATGCTTACAAAGACGCCGGTCTGCACAATCCGGATTTCAGTTTTGAGCACGAGGGTGCGCCGAGCGCGCCGATCGACAGCCAGGGCCGCACCCTGTGTGGGGCCGGCGACAATGTTGTGACCTATGAAAAAAATCTGCTGGGTATCGCGCGTTATGTGCGTACCACCGACAAGGTGCTTGAATATCTGACCCAGGGTGTGCCTGCCGACACCATTGCCATTGTCGATGATTCCGGCGGCACCCTGACTGCGCCAATCCTGGAAAAATTCAAAGGTGTGTTGTGCGCTGGTGGTACCACACGTTCTCATCTCGCCATTCTGACGCGTGAATATGGCATTCCATGTCTGATGAATTCGCGTCTGTCGGGCATTAAAGACGGTCAGCGTGTCGAACTGGAGACCTCGGCGCGGGCCAAAATCGGCGAAGACTATGCCGCCGGTGTCGACGCCTCGGCCAAGGTCTGGCGCCTCGCTTGAAGCGCCCGCGCCCCGCGACCATCACCTAACAGGAAAGCACCGATGTCCGCTCACAAATTGACCTACGCCCAGCTGCTCGAAACGAACAGCATGATCCAGCAAAACGCTGATGAAACCTACTGGCTGTGTGCAACTCGTACCGTCCAGGAATCCAAGATCTTCCCGGTCTCGGCCTACATCCTGTTTTCCTATCTGAATTGTTTTTACCGTTATCCGACCTTGCTGAAAAAAATCGAGCAGCATATGTCGGCCGAGGAGATAGGCGACCGCGCGCGCAACAGTGGTGTGAAGATCGTGGCATGGACCATCCCGTGTTTTTATCTGCTCGGTCGCGAGATGCTGATCAATTGGGGCGTTATCAAACCTACCGACGCAGCTGATGATGTGGTTTATGTGATGGATTTCTGGAAGCGCTTCCAGCTTTCCTGGCATCGCAATAACGGCAACCTCACCAACCGGATGGCCAACCATCGTGGCCAGATCCTGCCGGAGCAGCGTCTGCAGGTGTACCACGCCGATGCTTTTGAGTGTCGGCAGGGAGACGCGCTGCACAGTGCCGCGCAGAACTTCATGGCAACGATTGCGCAGTACGGTTTTCTGGTCTCCTGCGAAAGTCGTTTAACCATTCACAACCACGGCCCATACAAGGTCGGCGAAAAGCGCGAGATGCTGGTGCGCGAGTTCCGTGAGCTGTCGGAATACGACTATCCGTGGCTGGATGGAGTCGGCAAGGATATTCCTTACAACAATTTAACCGTCACCATGATTCTGGAAGGCATCCATATCAATCTGCTCGATGACTGGGGCTCTTTTGAGTCTGAGCCCGAGATGAAAGCCGAGCATATGGTGGCCATTGGCCTCTACTCCTCCGACAACCTGACGCACGTGCCGCAGCCGATAGGCATGGGCAGCCGCGAAGAATTGATCGCTACCTTTACCGACCTCACTGGGCGCATCAAGCTTGCGACCACCAAGCTGTGGGAAGAAATGGCCGGCTGGACGCGCGACCAGCAACTCGACGCCGGCGCGCTGGTCTATTTTGCCGTTGGTAAAGAATTTGCTCACATCGCCGGCTGCTATGAGGTCGACGACTGGATGATGATTGACGAGCGTGCCGAACGTTTCCGCCCGTTGCTGAACGACGAGTATGGCAACCTGTTTCTGGGCGAGCTGGTGGGTTATATCTCCACCCCCAGCCAGAGAATGCATGACTACACCATGATGCAGCACACCGGTCTGCCGCGGCGGGCTTTGTCTTATTTCCCCTATTCGATGTTGAACGATGGCGATTATGCGCCGACGGTGGGCCCTCTGCGGCCCGGGGCGAGCAACTTGTCAGCCAAAGTTGATCGTTATCGCACCTCGGAGGGCGTCTTGAGCCTGGCGTCATACAACCAGCGCAGCC
>JAYUQF010000207.1:0-13142 GCA_043756885.1 Pseudomonadota bacterium | reverse complement strand
GGGCGTCGATTTCGCCCCCGCGCAGCTGGCCACCCTCGATTGCGATACCGTCCGGATATACCTCAACCTCGATGCCCAAGGTGGCCAGTCCGGTCGCCATCACGGCAATTCGATCACTTTCTTTGTGCCGCAGCTCCTCGGCTCCATGCAACACGGTACGGCCGCGCGCGCAGGCGGCGGCAATAAAAATGGCCGGGAACTCATCGATGGCAAGCGGCACAGCTGCGGCAGGAATCTCAATGCCCTGCAATTGTGATCCGCGCACGGTCAGATCAGCAACTGGCTCACTACCGCAGGTGCGTGGCGCGCCGCATTCGATATCTGCACCCATGGCTTGCATGATTTCGAGCACGCCAATGCGGGTTGGATTGATACCAACCGCCGGCATCGTCAGGCAGCTGCCCGGCGCAATAGCAGCGCCAATAATAAAAAACGCGGCCGAAGAAATATCAGCCGGAACAGCGATTTCGAAGGCTTTCAGGCGCTGGCCGCCGTGCATACTGATGGTCCCCGCGTGGCATTCAAGTCTCACTCCACAAGCGCTGAGCATGAGCTCGGTATGGTCGCGAGTTGGCGCAGGTTCAGTCACCCGTGTGGTGCCTTGCGCATAGAGTCCAGCCAGTAATACCGCCGATTTGACCTGCGCGCTTGCCACTGGCAGCACATAGTCAATCCCGTGTAACCGGCCGCCGCCGGCGAGCGACACCGGCGGTGTACCGCCCGCGCTAATACTAAGGCGCGCGCCCATTTGATTGAGCGGCTCGGCGACACGGCGCATAGGCCGGCGACTCAAAGATGGGTCGCCGCTCAAGGTCGCCGGCAGACCCGCGCCAGCCAGAATGCCGCATAACAAGCGCATCGAGGTGCCCGAATTGCCCAGATAAAGCGCGGCGCGGGGCGCGCGCAAACCGTCAACGCCGACGCCATGCACGGTCAATCGCCCATCGCCATGATTGTCGATGACGACCCCCAGTGCCCGAAAAGCATCGATGGTCGCCAACACATCTTCGCCCAGCAGACAGTCTGAGATCTGGCACAGACCATCGGCTAATGCGCCGAACATGACCGCCCGATGAGATACGGATTTGTCCCCGGGTACGACGATGCTGCCGGTCAGGGCGCCACCTGGCGCGACAGTGAGATCATTAGCGAAGTGCATTTGCTTCCGGTACCAGACACCGATCGCGAGCCTCTTTGGCACGCGTGAAAGTAAGTTCAAGGGCCTGAGCATCACCCACACGCAGTGCCTGCATCAAATGCTCGAGTCGCTCGCCATAAGCTGCGCCGATCTCGAGCAGGGCATCACGGTTGGCTAACGCGATATCGCGCCACATCTGTGGATTGCTCGAGGCAATGCGCGTGAAATCACGAAAGCCACCAGCGGCGAGCGCAAAGATGTCATCCGCATCGTCGGCAGCCGCCAGCATGTCGACCAAGGTATACGCCAACATATGCGGCAAATGGGAGGTAGCAGCCAATACCCGATCATGATCTGTCACCGACATGTGCGTAACCCGCGCGCCAGTTGCTTCCCACATGGCGTGCACACGGGCCAGTGCTTGGGCGTCAGTCTCGCCGACCGGCGTCAAAATCACGCGGTGATCAAGATAGAGTTCGGCAAAAGCGGCCTGTGCGCCGCTGTGCTCTGTACCAGCAATCGGATGGCCAGGCACAAAGCGCGTAAAACTGTTGCCCAAGGCCGCGCGTGCAGCAGTGACTACGCTGGCCTTGGTACTACCGACGTCAGTGACAACGGTCTGTGGTCCGAGAGCCGGCGCGATGGTCTCAAGAATGCTGGCGGTGGCGCCTAAGGTCGCACCGATCACCACGATATCGGCAGTGGCCACCTCGCAAGTGGCATCCTGGCTGAAACGATCGATCACACCGAGCTCAACAGCCAACTTGAGGTTGGGCAGACCGCGTCCCACACCCACTACTTCGTCAACCACACCAGCTTTGCGCAGAGCGCAGGCTAGAGATCCTCCGATCAGGCCGACACCTATCACCACCAGCTTAGCTATCATGCTCTAAACGTCTGCTGTCAAATGCACAATCAGAGGATGGCGCGCGGATAACTGCCTAGCAGTTTGAACAGGCTTGTGCGGATCTCGATCTCACTCAATGCCGCTGCGAGGGCTGGGTCTTCACTGTGGCCCAGCAGATCGACAAAAAATACATAGTCCCACACCCCATTGCGTGCCGGCCGTGATTCGATGCGCGACATGCTGATGCCACGTTCGGCCAACACGCTCAATATCCCATGTAGGGCACCGGGCTGGTTCGGCAGACCAAACATTGCGCTCGTCACATCATCGCCACTGGCGCGGGGAATTGTGCGCCCGAGTACTGCGAAGCGCGTGGTGTTGTGAGGAAAATCTTCGATATTGGAGGCCAGTGCGGTCAGGCCATAACGATGTCCGGCATCGATACTGGCGATGGCGGCGCTACCGGCCTCCTGTCCCGCGCGTAGCGCCGCGGCGGCGTTGCTGCCAAAAGCGATACGTTCGGCGGCCGGCAGGTGCCGGTCGAGCCAGCCACGGCATTGTGCCAAAGCTTGCTCATGCGCATAAACACGTTGAACTTCGGCGAGCGCAACGGCCTTGCTCAGCAGCTGGTGGTGCACGGCGAGCACAATCTCGGCACAAATTTGCAGGGAAGATTCGCTCAAACAATCCAAGGTCTGGTTGATTGATCCGCCCACGGAATTTTCGATTGGCACCACGCCGTAGTCGCACGCCCGTGCTTCGACTTCGCGGAAAACGTCTCCAACACTGGTGGCCCCCACGGGTTCAACAGCGCCACCGAAATGCTTCAGTACTGCGGCGTGCGAGTAGGTCCCTTCTGGACCTAGATAGGCGATCCGCAGTACGTGTTCCAGGGACAAACAGGTGGAGATGATTTCACGCATCACCCGCGCCAGATCTTCGTCCGGCAGTGGGCCCGCATTGGATTGCAGCAGACGGCGCAGAATGCGCGCCTCACGTTCTGGCCGGTAATACTCGGTGTTGACCCCGCTGGCGCGCTTGACTTCCCCGACTTCCGTGGTCAGCGCGGCGCGACGATTGAGCAATAGCAGCAGTTCGTCATCAACTGCGTCAATCTTGACGCGCAACTCATCAATGCGTAGTTCGGTCGACATACAGGCTTAGATCAGTCTGAGCGTCGGCATGCTTGGCCGCATCGCCAACCTTGCCCTGCTCGCATCGACCTGCACATGGCGGCGGTGGCCGGCCGCGCTATTCGGTGACGGCGTCGTCGCCGCCGTCAGACAACGAGTCATCTTCGATATCGCCACCGTCGGGACCTTCGCCACCGTCCAGGCCAACGCCGTCTGCCACGATCCCAACCAAGTCAGCGATGGGCTCAACACCAACCAGCGATTCGCCGTCGCCAAGGGCAATGAGCCGCACACCCTGGGTATTGCGTCCGATCACCGAAACGCCCGCGACCGGGGTACGCACCAGCGTGCCCTTATCGCTAATCAACATGATTTCGTCCTCGTCAGCCACCGACACGGCGCCGATCACGCGGCCGTTGCGATCATTGGCCTGGATGGCAATCACGCCCTGGCCGGCGCGACCCTTGACCGGGAACTCATCGTAGCGAGTACGTTTGCCATAACCCTTAGCCGTGGCCAGCAATACCGTACCTTCGCCTTCCATGATGATGAGCGAGATGACTTCCTGATCGGGCCCCAGTCGGATGCCACGCACACCACGCGCCAAACGTCCCATCGGACGCACATGCTGCTCTGAAAAGCGCACTGCCTTGCCGCCGGAACTGACCAACATCAAGTCGGCGGCGCCCTGGGTCAGCGCTACACCCACCAGACGATCGTTATCGTCGAGGTCCACCGCAATGATGCCAGCGGAACGCGGGCGCGAAAAACTTGCCAGCGAAGTTTTTTTGATTACACCACTGGCCGTCGCCATGACAACGTAAAGCTCCGGGTCAAATTCCTTGATCGGCAGCACTGCCGTGATGCGCTCGTTTTCGACCAGCGGCAGCAGATTCACCAGCGGCCGGCCACGCGCGATGCGGCCAGCCTGTGGCACTTCGTATACTTTCAGCCAATACAGCTTGCCGTGGCTAGAGAAGCACAACATGGTGTCGTGGGTATTGGCCACGAACAGCTTGTCGACAAAGTCTTCGTCTTTGGTGGTCGTCGCGGTCTTGCCCTTGCCACCACGACGTTGCGAGCGATAGACCTCTATCGGCTGCGACTTGGCGTAACCGCTATGGGACAGGGTCACGACCACGTCTTCCTGGGAGATCAGATCCTCAAGCGAAAGGTTTTCGTGGGTATCGACGATTTGCGTGCGGCGCGCGTCGCCGTAGTTCTCGCGGATCTCCAACAGCTCGTCGCGAATGACCTGCATAAGGCGCTCGGGCCGCTGCAGGATGTCGAGCAGGTCATCAATACGCGCCAGGACCTCGCGGTATTCGTCAAGAATTTTATCCTGCTCAAGTGCGGTGAGACGCTGCAGGCGCATGTCGAGAATTTCTTTTGCCTGCCGTTCGGACAGGTGATAGCCGTCGTCCTTCATGCCAAATTGCGGCGCCAGGTCCTGCGGCCGTGAGACGTCCGATCCGGCTCGCTCGAGCATGGTCATGACCAGGCCCGGTGCCCAGGCCTGCGCTATCAAGGCTTCACGCGCTTCGTTTGGATTTGGCGAAGCTTTAATCAGCGCGATAATCGGATCAATGTTGGCCAGAGCAACCGCCAGGCCTTCCAGAATATGCGCTCGATCACGCGCCTTGCGCACTTCGAACAAGGTGCGACGGGTTACAACTTCGCGACGATGACGCAGGAAACAATCGAGCAAGTCGTGCAGGTTGAGTGTGCGTGGCTGGCCATCAACCAGGGCCACGGTATTGATGCCGAAGACGGACTGCATCTGGGTGTGGCGGTAGAGATTGTTGAGCAATACTTCGGCGCTCTCACCACGCTTCAACTCGATAACGATGCGCATGCCATCTTTATCTGACTCGTCACGCAGGCCGTCGGGGCGTATGCCCTCGATTTTCTTTTCTTTGACCAGTTCAGCGATCTTCTCGATCAGGCGCGCTTTGTTGACTTGGTAGGGCAGCTCGCTGATGACAATGCGCGGCAGATCGGTGTCAGCATCTTCGATGTCAGTGCGCGCCCGGACGTAGATGCGTCCACGGCCGGTACGATAGGCCTCGCGAATGCCCGCTGCACCATTGATGATGCCGGCGGTCGGAAAATCGGGACCCGGGATATAACGCATCAACGCGTCGATATCGAGGGATGGATCGTCAACCAGCGCCACACAGGCGTCGATAACTTCGCGCAGGTTGTGGGGTGCGATATTGGTCGCCATGCCTACCGCGATACCGCTTGAACCGTTGACCAGCAGATTCGGGATGCGCGACGGCAACACCGTCGGCTCACGCTCCTTGCCGTCGTAGTTGGGCACAAAATCAACGGTGTCGCGATCAATATCGGCCAGCAGTTCGCTAGCGATACGGTCGAGGCGGCACTCGGTATAACGCATGGCCGCCGCGGCGTCGCCATCAACCGAGCCGAAGTTGCCCTGACCATCGATGAGGGTGTAGCGCAGGGAGAAATCCTGCGCCATGCGTACCAGCGTATCGTAAATGGCGTTGTCGCCATGGGGATGGTACTTACCCATCACCTCGCCGACGACGCGCGCGCATTTCACATAGGGACGATTCCAGACATTGTTTGTTTCCTGCATCGCGAAGAGCACGCGGCGATGTACTGGTTTCAGCCCATCTCGGGCATCTGGCAAAGCGCGTCCCACGATTACGCTCATGGCGTAATCCATGTAGGACTGGCGCATTTCGTCCTCGATATTGACAGGCACCAGCAGGCGCGCGAAGTCGACCATGGGAAGTAAATTAACTTATTGAATTTTTATGGGAATTTCCCGGCGTCGGGGAGCGCGGAGTATAACACGCGCAATCTTATCAAGGCACCCCTGAATTGGCGTTCCACTAGGACTCGAAGAGGGCTGCAATGGTCTGCGCGCAAGGCCGCTCGATCACACTTCGCTCCGTGACCAGGGCATCGATCAAATGGGCCGGCGTGACGTCGAACACCGGATTAAGTGCCTGCACACCGGGCGCTGCCACCGCGATACCGGCAAGTTCGGTGAGTTCACTTCCATCACGATGTTCGATGGTGATGGCAGCGCCGCTGGCCGTGGCGAGATCAATAGTAGAAAGCGGCGCGGCAATCATGAAGCGCACACCGTGCGCCCGTGCGAGCGTGGCGAGCCCATAGGTACCGATCTTATTGGCGGTGTCGCCGTTGGCGGCGATGCGATCGGCGCCCGCGATAACCCATTGCACGCGCCCCTGTGCCATTAACCATGCCGCTGCGCTGTCGGCGATTAGCGTCACGTCGATACCGTCCTGCATGAGCTCCCAGGCAGTCAGCCGCGCACCCTGCAACCACGGTCGGGTCTCACCAGCGAACACTGCAGTGATGCGTCCATCACGCCAACCGCTGCGGATCACCCCCAGCGCAGTGCCATGGCCGGCGGTGGCCAGTGCACCGGCGTTGCAGTGGGTCAGCACACCCGAGCCGGGTGCGATCATGGCGGCACCCAAATCGCCCATGGTGCGATTGGCAGCAAGGTCTTCGGCATGCAGCCGCTGTGCGAGCGCCAGCAGCGGGGCGAAAGGGGCGTCCGTCAGTGTCGCGCAAGCCGCGCCCATCACATCCAGCGCCCACATGAGATTAACTGCCGTGGGTCGGCTTGCGCGCAGCGTGGCGAGATCCGCAGCGAGACCCGCGCGCCAATTGTCGGGACTGCTGGCGTAATGCGCACGCGCCGATAACGCTACTGCATAAGCGGCAGTAATACCGATAGCTGGCGCGCCACGCACAACCATGCTGCGGATCGCGTCCGCCGCACTGTGTGCGTTGTGACAGGCGATGTAACGCACATCGTGTGGCAGGCAGCGCTGATCGAGCAGCACCAGATGGTCAGTGCTCCAGCGCATCGCCTGGACAAATTCACGATTGTGCGACATGCATAGGTTCCCTGATCTTTGCTGTGGTACTTTAGACTGAAATTGACGCCTGCTTAAGTTCTTCATGCCGCACACTGTTCAGGCCATCCACGCGCGCTGGGTCGTTCCGGTCGAGCCCGCCGCTACCGTACTCGATCATCACACGGTGGTTATCGAAGACTCTCTGATCAGCGCTATCTTGCCAAGCGCCCAGTGGCGCAGCCCCGGCGCTCACGTTGAGGAACTGTTTTGTCCTGAACACGCCCTGATCCCGGGCTTCGTCAACGCCCATACCCATGCCGCCATGAGTCTATTTCGTGGTTTGGCCGACGATCGCCCCCTGATGGACTGGCTGGAAAATCACATCTGGCCGGCCGAGGCACGTGCAGTTAATCGGGAATTTGTACGTGACGGCACCCGCTTGGCGGCCGCCGAAATGTTACTCGGTGGCACGACCTGTTTTAACGATATGTATTTTTTCGGCGACGAGGGCGCAGCCGCGGCGATCGAGGCAGGTCTGCGCGCCACCATCGGCATGATCGTGATTGGCTTCCCCAGTGCCTGGGCGGCAGATATCGACGAATATTTCCGCAAAGGCCAGGCCGTACACGATAAGTTTCGTGATCACCCGCTAATCTCCAGCGCATTTGCGCCCCACGCGCCTTATACGGTCGACGACGCGGCGTTGCGACGCATCGCGGTACTGGCCGAAGAACTCGATGTGCCGGTGCACATGCACGTGCAGGAAACCAAGGACGAAGTCGAACGCGCGATCGCCACCGACGGCTTGCGCCCCTTGTCTCGCCTGCAACAGCTTGGCCTGGTCTCGCCACGACTGTTAGCGGTACACATGACTTGTCTTGATAACAGCGATCTCGATTTGCTCGCGAGCAGCGGCACTTCAGTTGTGCACTGCCCGGAATCAAATCTCAAACTCGCAAGTGGCTTTTGTCCTGTCGCACAACTGCTAGCCCGCGGGATCAACGTTGCCTGCGGCACCGATGGTGCGGCCAGCAACAACGATCTGGATATGCTTAGCGAGATCCGCACCGCCTCCTTGCTGGCCAAGGGCGTGGCCGGCGACCCCTGCGCTTTACCGGCGACTCAGGCGCTGCGCATGGCGACCTACAATGGCGCGCTCGCGCTAGGACTGGAGCGCAGCATCGGTTCGATAGAAGTTGGCAAACAAGCTGATCTGATCGCTTTTGATCTCAGCGATCTGCGCGCGCGACCGGTTTACGACCCCGTTTCACAGATCATCTACAACGGTCATCGCGATCAAATCGCGCAAGTGTGGGTCGGTGGACGGCGGGTGGTGCGTGATCGGCAGCTTACGACACTCGATGTCACTGACCTACGCCACGCTACGGAGTTGTGGGCGCAACAAATTCGCGCCCACTAAAAACGCCGCTGCCAAGCTCAAGCGCGCGGCGGACCCGCGAGTTTGTCCCAGCGATTTACAATCGCGCAGAACAAGTCAGCCGTGCGTTCAGCATCGTAAATCGCCGAGTGGGCAGCGGTCGGATCCCAGGCAAAACCCGCCGCGCGCACCGCGCGCGCCAACACCGTCTGTCCATAGGCGACACCCGCCAAAGCCGCCGTATCGAAGGTGCTGAAGTGATGAAAGGGCATATCTTTAATCCCGCAACGATGGGCAGCAGCCTTGATAAAAGAAAGGTCAAAGGCCGGGTTGTGCCCAACCAGGATCGCGCGCGTGCAGAAATGTTCAGCAATCTGTCGGCGTACGGCGCCGAAGATCTCACGCAGCGCCTCGCCTTCTTCGACCGCCATGCGGAACGGATGAAACGGGTCAATCTTGTTGAACTCCAGCGCACGACGCTCAAGATTGGCACCGGGAAAAGGTCGGATGTGGAACGCATAGGTGGTTTGGCGGCGCCAACCAAGTTCTGGATCAACTTCAAGGGTAACGGCGGCGATTTCAAGCAATGCGTCGGTATGAGCGTTAAAACCGCCCGTCTCGGCGTCAACAATGACGGGCAGGAAGCCGCGAAAGCGGCTGGCAATGATGTTGTCGCTCATAAACGGCGCGGCGCGCGCAAGGCCGCCATTACCGCCGGTCGCCATCCGTTTGGCTTGGGCGTGGGTGCTGCATAATTTGATTTCAATGGAAAAGTCCAGGCTGGGAAACACGGATATTGAGGTCAGTCGCTTGGCGCTCGGCACCATGACCTTCGGCGCACAGAATAGCGCAGCCGAGGCCCATGCCCAATTGGACCAGGCCATCGATGGCGGTATCACCTTCATCGATACTGCCGAACTCTATCCTGCACCGGCCAGCGCAAAACTCTACGGCGAGACCGAACGCCTTATAGGCCAGTGGCTTGCACGCAGCGGCAAACGTCAGCATTTGATACTCGCAACCAAGGTGGCCGGTCCTGCCGCCTATGTGTCTTGGGTCCGCGGCGGGCGCTCAAAACACGACGCTGCCAACCTGCAGGCTGCCGTAGAAGGGTCACTGGTACGTCTGGGCGTGGATTGTATTGATCTGCTGCAATTACATTGGCCAGACCGCGCCACCAATGTTTTCCACCAACGTGGCTTTAAGCCGCCGCAGAAAGAATCCGATTTCAGTATCGAAACAACGCTGCGTGCCCTTGAAGCTCTGTTAACGACGGGCAAAATTCGACACATTGGCATTGCCAACGAAACCGCCTGGGGCATGGCGCAATTCCTGCACCTCGCAGCCTTGCACAAGCTGCCGCGCATCGTCAGCATCCAGAATGCGTATAACCTGTTGCAACGTAGTTTTGACATTGGCCTGGCCGAAATTGCGTGGCGCGAGGGCTGCGGTCTGCTGGCCTACGCACCCTTGGCGGGTGGCCTGTTGAGTGGCAAATACTTCGACGCGTCGGCTAGCCCGCAAGCACGGCTGCACCAACACGCCAAACACTATCGCCATTACAACAGCCCGGCCGCGCGGCTGGCTGCTGCGCGCTACGTTGCGATTGCACAGGCGGCGGGTTTAGATCCCGCCGCCATGGCGCTGGCCTTTGTTGCGTCGAAACCCTACGTGACCAGCGTTATCATAGGCGCCACTACGCCGGCGCAACTGGCTGACAATCTGCGCGCCGCCACCATCACACTGCCCCGCGACGTCATGCGCGCCATCGACGCCGTGCACGAGGAGATCCCGAACCCGTGTCCTTGACGCCCTCCGCCGTACTGCCGCTGTCGGAACTCACCGCGCTGTCGCCACTCGACGGGCGTTATGCGCGCCACACCGGACTACTACGAGCAAGCTGCAGCGAATTCGGGCTGATCCGCTACCGTGTGCTGGTTGAAATCGAATGGCTGAAAGTGCTCGCTGCCGAGCCGGCCATCACCGAATTGCCAGCGTTGAATGTGGCCACGCTGACAAAACTCGATGCCATTGCCACAACTTTCGACCTCGAGGCCGCCGCGCGCATCAAGACCATTGAGCGCACCACCAATCACGACGTCAAAGCGGTTGAATATTTCCTGCGCGAAAAAGTCGAGCACGATCCCGACCTGGCTGCGGTTATTCCCTTTATCCACTTCGCCTGCACCTCGGAAGACATCAATAACCTTGCTTATAGCCTTATGTTGCGTGATGCCCGGGCGCAGGTTATCGCGCCGGCCATGTTGGGCTTGAGCGACGCGCTGCGTGGTCTAGCCCACGAGTTTGCGGCTGTGCCGATGCTCGCCCGCACCCACGGCCAAACCGCCTCGCCGACCACAGTCGGCAAAGAAATGGCGAACGTTTGCGCGCGACTGCGCGCACAGTTTGGCCAGTTTGAAGCGGTCACCGTGTTGGGCAAAATCAATGGCGCCGTCGGCAACTACAATGCCCATATCGTGGCGTATCCAGCTGTCGACTGGCCGGCACTGGCAGCACGTTTTGTGACAGCTTTGGGGTTAAGTTTTAATCCCTATACAACCCAGATCGAACCCCACGATTGCATCGCCGCTTATTGTGATGCATTGACGCGTGTCAACACGGTTCTTATCGATCTCAGCCGTGATATCTGGAGTTATATATCGCTCGGATATTTCCGTCAGCGCAAACTCGAACACGAAGTGGGCTCTTCGACCATGCCCCACAAGGTCAATCCCATCGACTTTGAAAATGCCGAAGGCAACCTCGGCCTGGCCGATGCGCTGCTTGGGCACTTCGCGCGCAAGCTACCCATTTCGCGCCTGCAACGGGATTTGACCGATTCGACCGTGTTGCGCAATCTGGGCGCCGCGCTCGGTTACACCCTGATCGCCTGCCGCTCGCTGGCGCAAGGCTTGGGTAAACTCGAAATCGATCGCGAGATCCTCGCGCGTGATCTCGATCAGGCCTGGGAAATCCTCGCCGAACCGGTGCAGACCGTCATGCGCCGTTATGGCATTAACGATTCTTATGAACAATTAAAACAGCTGACCCGCGGGCAACGCATTGAACGCGAGGGTCTGCATCGGTTTATCGACGGCCTGGCTATTCCGGTTGAAGCACGCATTGCGCTGAAAGCATTAACGCCGGCGAGTTATATCGGACTCGCCACCCGCCTGGCCCGCGAGATCTGACATGCACAACGAGTCCACCCCTGCTCAGCACCTGTTAGGCGTAAGCGAGGGCACGTTTGAAGTCAACGAGCGGGCTGTTTTAGCCGCCCTCTGTCTTGACATGGTGAGCCAGACGCGGCGCGCGCTCGACATCGTGTCGCGCCATCTCGACCCGCCTTTATACGACAACGAGGCCTTTGCCGCGGCCGTCAAACAGATTGCCTTGAATCACCGCAGTGCCCGCATCCGCTTGTTCATTCTCGACCCGCGGCCGCTGGTCAGTCGCCACCATCGTTTGCTTGAACTAACCGAACGCCTGCCGGGCTTCATCGAGATCCGCAGCCCTTCTGCGCACTACAAGAGCTTCAATGAAGCATGGTTGATTGCCGATAACGTCGGCTACGTGAGCAGACAATTTTCCGATCGTTTCGAAGCCGAAGCAGATTTCTGTGATCGACGGCGCGCCATGGCGCTAAACGAGCGCTTGGACGAAATGTGGGAACGTGGCCTGCCTGACCCCAACTTCCGGAGACTGCATTTGTGAATCAAATCGGCCGCCTGCTGGTCCTGCTCACCCTCAGCCTGCGCGCCTATGCCGAATTGATGATAGTGGAAGTGCTGCCGCTCAAGCATCGCCTAGCCGCAGACGTAGAGCCGACGCTGCGCGCGCTGGTGGTCGAAGGTGGCACAGTCAGCGCTATTGATCAGAAACTCGTGATCCGTACTACGCCTGCCAACCTGGCCGAGCTCAAAGCCGTGCTGGCCAGCGTGGATACACGCCAGCGTCAGTTACGGATAGTGGTGCGTCAGAATGTGCGGGACACAAGTCAACAGGCCAGCGATCAGCTCGCTGCACGGATCCGCACTAACAATGGCGATGCCGTCCTCGGTAGCAGCAGTCCAGGTGATGCGCCGGGCGCCGTTGTCAGCATTGCGGGTAGCGAGGTTGGTGCCAGCTTTGATAGTTATCGCACCCATGATCGAGACGATGTGGCGAGCACCCATTTTGTCAGCGCCATCGAAGGCGTGCCGGCCTACATCGCGACAGGTCAGGCCGTGCCACTGCCGCAGACTTCGGCGGTGGTAACACCTTACGGTGCGAATGTTCAACAATCCCTGGACTACCGCAGTGTTGGCAGCGGTGTTTACGTCACCCCACGTCTGGCGGGCGAGGATGTGACGCTTGAGATCTCACCCTATAGCCAACAGCTCGACCGCCGGGGTGGTGGCATGATTGCGCAACGCAGCGTCAATACCGTGGTGCGGGGTCGGCTCGGCGTATGGCTGCCGCTTGCGGGTGCGACCAGCGCCAGTCATGACCAGGGCCACAGCGTACTGAGCAGCACAAACAACACTGACGCGACGGCTTATGAAGTCTGGGTAAAAGTGGAAGTCACCCCTTAAGTCCACGACAATAGCGGCCCAATCTGCGGCGCCGCCGGCGCTGGCCAGTCGAAGGATCTGTTTTTAATGCTTCTATTTCGCGGTAGCCGCGCGTTTTCGCCGTTTCGACTTGACAAATTGCTGAGCGCTGGCCGCACCTTGTGTGCGACGCTTACCGCACTCGAAGCCGAACATATCTACGTGGTCTGGCTGTTAGAACCTGG
>JAYUQF010000206.1:0-4548 GCA_043756885.1 Pseudomonadota bacterium | reverse complement strand
TGGATGGGCATCGTGCTACTCCTCAACGGTGATCTTTAGCCATGACCATGGCGCTGCCTGCGCCGGGATGAGCCCAGCCCAGGTTGGCGGTCAATTCACCTTTTCTGACTTGGCGACAGCCACCCTCGGCGTAGTTATAGCTGTGCTGGATTTTACCATCGGCGCCAAGCGGACAAGAGTCATCTGCTTCGCCGCGCAGCTGGCGCACATTTTCAATCACCATATTCATGCCATGGGTGTAGCCCTCACACAGATGGCCGCCGGCAGTATTGTTCGGGCGTTTGCCACCGAGTTCGATGGTGCCATTGGAGACATATTCACCACCCAGACCTTTGGCACAGAAGCCGTAATCTTCGAGCTGCAGGAGTGTGGTAAAGGTGAAGGCGTCGTAGGAACCCGTGACGTCGATATCTTCCGGCCCGACTCCGGCGTTGGGCCACAGAATATCCCGTGCGTAATGGCCGGCCACGGTTGAGATCGGGCCGCTTTGATAATGCAGATGAATATCGCCGCGCGGTTTGCTCACGCGTCCGGCCACTGAGGCAATGACCGCTGGTTTGCGTGGGCAATCCCGTGCGCGGTCGATACGGCTGACGATGATGCAGGTGGCGTTGTCGGTTTCTACACAGCAGTCGAGCAGGTGCAGCGGTTTACAGATCATGCGCGAAGACAACACATCGTCAATGCTGTAACGCTTTTTGTAGAAGGCTTTGGGATTGTTCGACGCATGTTTGCTATGGGCCACCTTGACCGCCGCAACCTGCGCCGAGGTGGTGCCGTAGTCGTACATATGGCGCATAAAAGTGGGTGCGAACAACTGCCCGGCACTCTGCCAGCCGTAAGCACGGTGGTGGATCTGATCACCAATAATAGGCGCCGCTGAACGGGCCCCGGTGCCACCGATGCGGACCTGGGAAAAACCGTTCATAGCGCGATAGATGGCTACCGTTTTGCACATGCCGGCTTCAATCACGCCCATCGCAATGCCCACCAGGCACTCGGTGGAGGAGCCGCCGCCGTGAATATCGGTGTAGAAGTTGAGGCGGATGCCTAAGTCATTGGCAACATGGGGCGCAAAGGTCGAGTCGTTGCCGGAATAACTCAGCATGCCGTCGATGTCGGCGGCGGTCATGCCGGCATCGGCCATCGCATTGCCAACTGCCCAGGTGGCCAGTGAACGGGTGGTCTGATCGGAGCCGCGCCGGTAACTGGTTTCGCCGATGCCGCAGATGGCGTACTTACCCCGCAGGTGGCGCGGCGACGACGTCTCGATTTCCGAAGAATTGCTTAAGGCCATAACGCTGAAACCTCCCCTGGTGGTCGATCAACTCTGTTTCTGTTCGGCGCGATGTGTCAGCGCCGCCCAGCCAATAAACGCCGCGCAATCGTCATGCGGTGTACTTCGGTGGGCCCCTCGTAGATGCGCATGGTACGCACCTTGGTGGCCAATAACTGCAGTGGCATTTCTTTGGTCATACCCATCGCGCCGTAGGCTTGCATGGTTTGGTCGATGGCATCACTCGCCATCTCCGTGGCAAAAACCTTGATCATCGAGGCTTCGGTGCGCACATCGCGACCGGCATCCTGTTTGGCAGCCGCATCGAACACCATCAGACGGCAGGCATGGATACGCGTGGCAATATCCGCCACCCACCATTGAATCGCCTGACGATCGGCAAGCAAGGCGCCAAAGGTGCTGCGGTTGCGCGCATGTTCGGTCAACAGCGCCAGCGCACGCACCGCCATACCAATACACCAGGCGCCAATCTGCAAACGTCGGATGGTCAGGCGCAATTGCATCGGCGCAAAACCCTGGCCCAGTTCGCCCAGTACCTGCGACGCCGGTACACGACACTGATCCAATACCACCTCATAGGTGCGTTGCCCGCCGATGATCGCGATCTCGCGCTCGATAATGAGGCCCGCTGTGCCACGCTCAACGATAAACGCGCTGATGCCGGCCTGGCGTTTACCTTCGCCGGTGCGGGCCATGACGATGGTAAAGTCCGCCTTGGGTATGCGGCTGATCCAGATCTTGCGGCCATTGATCACCCAATCGTCACCATCGCGCGTCGCACGCGTCAGCATGCCCGCCGGGTCGGCCCCTGCACCCGGTTCAGAAATGGCAATAGCCGAGTGGGCAGTGCCTGCGGCATAGGGCTGCAAATATTTTTTCTTTTGCGCCTCGTCAGCCACGGCAAGCAGCATATGCAGATTGGGAGAATCGGGCGGAAAGGTGAAAGGCACACAGGTGCGGCCCAACTCTTCATTGACCACCATCAAGTCGAGGTTACTGAGGTTGGCGCCGCCGTAAGCACTCGGCACGTCCAAACCCCACAGCCCGAGCTCACGGCATTTGTCGAGTAGCGGCGCCTCTTCTTCCTCCGTCAAGCCGATCACACCACCACCCGCCTCGCGGGCCAGCACCTGGCGTTCGAGCGGCATCAATTCTTCATCGACAAACCGCGTTACCAGACTGCGCAACATGGTTTGCTCTTCGCTCAACTCGAACATCCAGGGCCACTCCAGTGGTCAGTCTGCAGACGGCGGGCGGCGGGCAGAAAGGAGACGGCCCGCGTTAGGCTTATAGGTCCCACCGTCGCGCTCGCCGCATGCGGTGCACGTCAAATGCGGCCCAGCTTGCGGCGCCCGCGTCGGTAAATTAACCAGCAAGCTAGCGCTCGAACATTGTTAGCACGCCGGAAGAGATTTCATTTCATGCTACTGCCGAGCGATCGGCGGAACAATACGTCGAAAAGTGGTGGATCGCAGCCGAGGAGTCAGCTCTCCTTGAACGAGAAGGGTCGCACGGATTGCTTTAGATTTGTGGACTCTTGTGGTCTGCTCGGGACCAAGCGTGGGTATTGCGCGATCGTGACTGAGTAGCGAGATGGCGATGACGGTCTTGATGTCGTGCCACGATTCGGTCAGAAAGACGAGTTCCTGTCATGTCAGAGCTCCATCAATTCGAGCGCTTCTGTGTCGGCACGTTTTTATCACAGGCGCGAGGGATCTGCCTGGTGACCATCGTTGGAACGCGCGTCTCAATTGGCAGTGCACAAGTGCGAGACGCCGAATCAGAAGGAGAGTAGCAAGTTGAACGACCGTCCGCCCGCACTCGAAGAGCGCGTTCTCGCAGAGTTGCGAAAAGTGCCCGGCAGACCAGCGAGCGAGCTAGCCGCAGCCTTGAGCGTCGAGCGCCAGGAAATTAATCGCTGCCTTACATACGAGCTTGCCGGCCGAGTGCAGCAGGGATCGGACTATCGCTGGCGACTCATAGATTCGCCGAGGACATCTGCCCAGACACTAACCGATAGACCCACCTCGGAGATCGCGAGACTTTGCCGGTATTACCTTGAATGTATCGGGCAAGACATGGACGAGGGTGTCAGCGTTTTTGCCAGCACCCGCGACGGCGATCCCGGCTACGCGCTGCTACCGAGCCTGCCGCAGTCAAACTCGGGCCTGGATTGGTTCAATACGCCTGATGTCAGTCGTGTGCTTGGCAAGATCCGGCAAGACCGTCCCAGGCTTGTAGCTTGGTTGGGCTACCCGGTGCGCCTGCGCCACCATCGCACAGCTCGGTGGGAAAGTTTTTTTGTGGAGCCGGTGCTCCTGTGGAAGATTGATCTTGGTGAGCAGGCGGACGATCCACCGCGCATCGAAGATCACGCGCCTAGCCTGAATGCGAAGTTCCTGCGCTCTGTCGCGATGGGCGACGGCATGCAGTTAGCACAGGAGACGGCGCGGCTGGTCGACGAACTGGGCCTCAATGTGAATCTGGTCGATCTGCCTGACGCGGAAGAGATCATCGCAAGGCTCACGCGGATTCGTCCCGACTGGGACTGGCAGGAGATTCTCAATCCGACCGATTGCCGTGGCGCAATTCCACTGTCCAAGCTCAAGCAAGCCGGGATCTACAACTGCGCAATCGTGGTGCCTGGTGAACGCTCACCCTATACCCAGGGACTTGAAACCGAGCTGAAGGCGTTGGGTGCTGTACCAGAGAGCACGCTTAGCCAAACGGCGCTCGGACACTGGTTGGGCGGCAACATCGAAGCGGGTGCGGACGAGCCCGACCTAGAGCCACTCCTTGAAGTAATCCCGATGAACAGCGAGCAACGCGCCGCAGTGAGGGCCGCCCTATCAGCGCCACATACGGTGGTGACAGGTCCGCCAGGGACCGGCAAGTCGCAGGTCGTAACAAATCTGCTGGTGAACGCTGCTTGGCGCGGTATGAAAGTGTTGTTTGCGAGCAAAAACAATAAGGCCGTCGACGTAGTCGAGGCACGGATTAACGGGCTGGCTAATCGCCCAGTCTTGCTGCGTTTGGGCGCCAGGGAATATGAGACCAAACTGGGGAGCTATTTCACACGGCTGTTGGCCGGTAACCCTGGCGCGGAAGACCAGCTGGCTTACGCAGAGGACCTGGCACGCCATCGAGATCTGTTAACTCGGCGCGAAGAGCTGGACAGCATCCAACAACAAACTCTCGATGCTCGAAACTCGGTGGACCGCCTGGATATCGAGGCTGAAGATGCGCGACTG
>JAYUQF010000205.1:0-13154 GCA_043756885.1 Pseudomonadota bacterium | reverse complement strand
CATCGATATGCACCACCAGGTGATAGTGATTGCTCATCAGCGCATACGCGCAAAGATCGATGGCAAAGGTGTCCGTCAATAGCTTTAAGCGGTCGAGCAACCACGCACGTCGGTGATTGAATGACTTGCCGCTCACGCGATCTTCGCCACATAAAAATGCGCGACGAACGCAGCGGGAAATAACATGGTAGTGGGGCGTGTCAGCAACGGACACAAGCGTTGAGCGTGGTTTGGTCATCCGTGACCTCCTTGATATCTGCAATCAAATTCAATCAGCTTCCTGCTGTTGGCTTCACCTTAGGCCAGTGATCGCGTCTATGTCAATTTGATGGGTGTCCCAGCTTGTACCAGCTTGTATCCACAGATTGATGGATGTCCCAGCTTGTACAGATTGATGGATGTCCCAGCTTGTAGATTGCCAGCTTGTAGATTGTCGCTATCACTCGTCACTTGGCAGGACAGTGATAGCGCCATAACATCAACCCACACCGCTCGCGCGTCCCGCACCCGAGCTCAGATCTGAGCCGTGGCACGCGCAAGGCCATCCACGTCATACCTGGGGAGGATACTGACCATGTTCGTCGCGACCAAAGACAAAGTGCTGCCGACTGCGATGGTCGGATCGTTTCCGAAGCCAAGCTGGTTCAATCAGAATCTCAATGGCCGGCCATTCAAGGTGGCGATGGGCGACTCCACCTACCGCGAGCAATACCTGGACGCGGTAGCGTGTTATCTGAGTGAACAGGAACGCGCCGGCCTTGACATCCTGGTCGACGGTGACACGCGCTTCGACCTGGAAGTCGGCGGCCGCTCATGGTTTTTCTACACGCTGGAGCGCTTGCATGGGATCAGCGGCTTCCGCGACAGCTCCCATTTCCTCGACTACGGCGACATGAAGCCGGGGCATATCCTGTACGAGGTGCAGGAGTCCTGGCATCCGCCGGCCGTCACCGACAAGATCACCCGCGGGCCGCTGCATTTCTCCGCCATCTGGAAGACCGCACAAAAGATGAGCGCGCGGCCGGTCAAGTTCGGTTCGATCTGTGCGACCTGCCTGCCGATGATGCTGTGGAATGAGTATTACGAGACCGAGCGGGACATGGTCATGGATATCGCAGTGGCGCTCAATGAGGAGTATCGCGAGCTGGCCGACGCCGGCTGCCCCGTCATTCAGATTGAAGAGCCCGTCCATCATTTCAACTGCAATGCACTGCCGCCCTGCACCGACAAAGATCTGGAGTTCTACACCGAGGCCTTCAATCGCCAGGTCAAGGGTGTTAATACGGAAATCTGGGCACATACCTGCTGGGGTAATCCCAACCAGCAGAGCTTCTACTGGGAGCGCCCGAGTTATGAGCGGCCCCTACCCTATTTCCTGGCGATGGATTGCGATGTGCTGATGCTCGAAGGCGGCAGCAATCAGGCGCGCGATATTGCGCTGCTCAAACATCACAAAACCGACAAGAAGATTGGTATCGGCGTGGTCGATCACACCCGCACTACGGTCGAGTCGCCGGAGCAGGTCGCGGCCACTATTCGCCATGCCCTGGAATACGTGCCGCCGGAACGCCTCATCATCACCGCCGACTGCGGCTTCGGGCGTGAGGGTCTGTCGCGCCGGATTGCCCATTACAAATGTGTGTCGCTGGTGCTGGGCACGAATATTGTGCGTCGCGATCTCGGACTCGAAGAGGCCGAGGTGCGTGTCGCTGATCCGCGTTACGCCTTCGACCAGGCCTGAGTACATAACGCCGGTGGCCAACCGGCCTGATGCCCGCGTGTCAGAGAGGGGTTTGCCGTCAGCCTGGTTCCGTTCGCCCAACATACATAATCGAGCTGCAAGTCGAGCAGGCTGGCCGCGAGCGCGATCTGCGGTGAGATTGGTTACAGTATCGCCCGCACACGCCAGCCGGGGAGAACCGCCATGTCACGACAGATACTGCTGAACGCCTTCGACATGAACACACCCGGGCATCAGTCCAACGGGCTTTGGCGCCATCCGCGCGACCAGCGTCATCGTTATGTGTCCATGGCGTACTGGAAGGAACTCGCGCGCACGCTTGAACGCGGCCTCTTTGATGGTATTTTTCTGGCCGATGTCACCGGTCTGTACGACGTGTATGGCCGTTCACCGGCGACCGCGCTGCGCTCGGCGACGCAGGTGCCGGCGAACGATCCGTTCACGCTGGTGCCGGCAATGGCGGCGGTGACCGAGCAACTCTGCTTCGGCGTGACCGGCTCCATTCCCTACCTGCATCCTTACTCATTCGCACGCATGATGAGCTCGCTCGATCACCTGACGGCCGGACGCATCGGCTGGAACGTGGTCACGGGCTATCTGAACAGTGCGGCCAAGGGCGTCGGCCAGGCGCAGCAGACCGCCCACGACACCCGCTATGACATCGCCCACGAGTTCATGGACGTGGTCTACAAGCTGTGGGAAGGCAGCTGGGAAGACGATGCCGTGGTGCTCGATCGCGTGAACGGCGTCTATACCGATCCCGCGCGTGTGCACGCCGTCCACCACGACGGCACCTACTACGCCCTCGACGCGATCCACCTCTGCGAACCGTCGCCGCAGCGCAGCCCGGTCATCTATCAGGCCGGCACCTCGCCGATGGGTCAGGCCTTCGCCGCTGCCCACGCCGAATGCGTATTTGTCGCCAACCATAATCGCGGCGTGGTCGCCGAATACGTGCGCAGCCTGCGCGCCCAGGCGCTCGCTTGCGGGCGCGCGGCCGACGACCTGCGCATCTTCGCGCTGCTCTGCGTGGTGCCGGGTGCGACTGACGCCGAGGCCCACGCCAAGTTCAACGACTACCAACGCTATGGTCTGCGCGAAGGCGCCCTCGCGCTCATCTCGGGCTGGACCGGTGTCGACATGTCGAAGTACGACGCCAACGCCACTATCGACGAAATGGATTCGGACGGCATCCGCTCCATTGCGTCCTCGCTCTGTGTGCGCAGCGTAGGTGAATGGGCCGACTACCTCGTGGTCGGCGGTGCTGCGCCGACCGTCGTCGGTTCAGCGGCGACAATAGCCGACGAGATGCAGGCCTGGATGGACGAGACCGGTGTCGACGGTTTTAATCTCGCCTACACCGTGATGCCGGAATGTATGGAGGACTTCGTCACGCTCGTGGTGCCCGAGCTGCAGCGGCGCGGCGTCTATCGCTTGCGTTACGAACAGGGCACGATGCGGCACAAGCTGTTCGGCCGCGGCGACCGCCTGCGCGCGCCGCACCCGGCAACACGCTGGCGTTTCGCGGCTGCGCCGAGCGCGAGCGAAGCTGCAAGCGGCTGAAACCTGGCGGGCTAGTACGCGCAGAGACCCGCGCTTGAGGTAACCCTCGAACGCCTGCTCAACATGTCCCGGCAAGGCACTGCTCTGCGTCGACGCCCGCACTGACTTCCCTGCCAGTCGGTAATGGCTTCATGCTCGCGTTCTTGCGAGCGTGGCCTCATTGGCGATGTAGCAGCCGCTGGCAAGTCGTCCAATCCATCGCCGTGCTTGGGGATCCGGTAAACGATGATGAAGTCAGACCAGAACGAGGAGTACCTACCACCCAAGCGCAAAATTTTTAATACGCCTCACGGGCATAAGCACATCAAGCAGGTTTGTTATCGACCTGGATTGGTCGACAGTATCGGTCGCTGCGAAATTTATGGATGCGCGGTATGGATTGCGCCCTAAACTACGCCAACAGCACCTAACGCTAGCCGGTAGCCATCGCAACCCATGTCTTTGCAAGGCAATACGCATCACTGCGCTCACCGCACACATACTGCGAGGTGCAGCCCAGCCTGCTCGCTAGGCGCCGTGCCGGCCTTGCTGCGAGGTTTGCGTGGGGGCGTGCTGGCACTCGGAAGTTTAAGCATGATGGCCGCGGTCTTGAGCGCGCAGGCACTATCAACGGATATCCCGACCATCACCGTACGTGACCACGCGATAAATCGTCCCCACCACCAACTCGATTACCTCAAGTTACCCGTAAATCCACGTGATTCACCTCTAGCCGTTGAGACCATCGATCGCTCGCTGATCGACAACAGCGCTTACAAAGATTTGGGCAATTTGCTCGATGTCGCGAGTTCAGCACTCACCGTCGGAGCGGAAGGCAATAGTGCCAACGACATCACCCTGCGTGGTTTCAGCGGCACACCCTTATATCGTAATGGCGTCAATGCAGCGCTGATCGATGGGCCGCAGAACAGTACTTTTAATATCGAGCGCATCGAGATCCTGAAAGGCCCGGATGGGGCGCTGCTCGGGCCCGGAGAGGCCGGCGGCGCGATCAACATCGTGACCAAACAGCCCTTGCGCCATGCCGCACACAGTTTTGTCACCGAGTTTGGCTCAAGCGGCGCGCGCAATTTCAGTCTCGACACCACGGGGCCCGCTGGGCTTGACGACGCGCTGCGCTATCGATTGGTGGCCGCGCGCGAAGAGGGTGGGCTCTTCCGCGATTTTGTGCGACAGGACAGCTGGTTTGTTGCCCCCAGCCTGGCCTGGCAGCTCACACCAGCCTTGGACGTCGTAAGCAACATTGAATGGACTAGCGACCAGGCACTCCATGACACCGGCATAGTCCTCGCGCCTGGACTGACACCATTGCCTGCTGCACGTTTCCTGGGTGAAGCCACCGTGGGGACAGTCGAGTCCCAGGGTTTTACCAGCCAGACCACTGCGACCCTGGCGCTGGCGCGCTCATGGAGTATGGAGTTCCAACTGCAGGGCCAATACGGATCGCTGGACGGCATGGGTATCGAACCCGACGGTTTTAGTGACGAAGGTGAACTGGAACGGGAACTGACCGCCAACGATAACAGTGGTGCCGCGTGGGTTGCCCAACTCGAAGTAAACGGCCCGACGACGGTATGGGGACAGCGCCATGACCTTGTATTCGGAGTGGAAGCTACCCGTCTGAAAGAAAGCGTTAATTATTTCGTTTCGAACGTCGATGAAAATGCTTTACCACTTGCACTCAGCGCACCGCGTTACGGCCAGCCACTGCCCGCGTTGTTACCCGAACGCCAGTCGCTGGAGCGACGCACACAGCTTTCAGCATATGGACAGGATCTGTGGCAGCTGGCCGAACACTGGCAGCTGTTGGGCGCCGTGCGCGTAGACCGCATCCGTCAACAGGGTGCTGATGGTCCCAGCGCCCAAAGTTTTACCGCGGGGCAGACCGCTGCCAATCCGCGCGTCAGCCTGGTGCACACCAGCACCATCGGACTGACCTGGTATGGCACCTACAGCCAGGCCATTGAACCCAACGAAGGAGTACAGCCGGACGGCCGCCCACTCTCGCCTACCACCGCCAAGACGGTGGAAAGCGGCCTGCGTTTCACACCCGGTTCCGGTGTTTTCACCCTCGACGGCGCCCTGTTCGGGATCCGCCAGCGCGACGTCACGGTGACCGCGCCGGGCGCACCGGGATTTGAAGTGCAGACGGCGGGACAGCGCAGCGTGGGCGCCGATGTTGAACTGCGCGTGCTACCGCTGCACGGCTTTACGCTGAGCCTGCAATACCATTGGCTCGATACCGCCTTGCATGGTGACCCGCTGCTACCCAAAGGCACCGCCGCGCTGAATGCGCCGCGCCATCAAGCGGGGATCCTCGCGCTGTACGAACCATCATCGACACCGTTTGGCCCGCTGATGTTGGGCATAGCCGCGCGTTATGTGGGGCAACGCAATGCAAGTCTGGACGAAGACGAATTGAACCTGCGCTTGAGTGATTACACCCGCGTGGATTTATTCGCGCGCTGGCAGGTCCAGCGCCACATCAGTGCCCAGTTGCGTATCGAAAATGTGCTGGACCAAAACTATATTCGTGGCAGCGATGGGGATGCCCTGCATCTGCAACCCGGTGCACCTATCGCCATCTATGGCCAAGTGAGTATCAGCTTCTGAACTCAAATACAGCCGGTACGCCTATGGCCATGCTCAATGATGGCCCTGATATCTTCAGACAATCCTCAGCCTGGTCATGCATCATCGCGCCTTTTAGCGGGGCCCTGGTTGAGCATCGATGCGACTGCTGCTGGTAGAAGACTCTGAGCGTCTGCGTAAGTCGCTGGGCGAAGGCCTGCGTCGTAGTGGTTTTGCGCTCGACAGTGTGGCGGATGGCAAAGCCGGTTTGCGTTATGCACTGGACGTCGATTACGACGTGATGGTGCTGGACTTGATGCTGCCCGAAATGGATGGTCTGACGGTCCTCCAACAACTGCGCGAAGCGGGGCGCAATTTCCCGGTACTGATCCTGTCGGCGCGGGATCAAGTTGCCGATCGTATTCGCGGGCTGGAACTCGGTGCGGATGACTATCTGGTCAAACCGTTTGTTTTTGATGAGCTGCACGCGCGGTTGCAGGCGCTCGTGCGGCGCCGTTATGAACAACGAAATCCCACCCTGCAGCTCGGCACGATTACACTCAATACGGCCTTGCATAGCGTCAGTTGTGCGGCCACCGAGTTGGCGCTGACCCCCAATGAAACCGCCTTGTTCGAATGCCTTGCCCTGCGTCGCGGACGGGTAGTGTCATTGACCAGCCTGGCCGATCACCTTTATGGCGGCGACCTCGCCGTCACACCTAACGCCATCGAGGCTCATGTCAGTGCCTTGCGCAAAAAGCTGCGTGCAGTTGGCGAGCCGGACCTGGTCAAAACCCGTCGTGGTTTTGGTTACTGCATTGAATAACCTCGCTCGCCAGCACTCAATTGCTACGCGTCTGAGTCGCCGCATGGTGCTGAGCATCAGCCTCTTGCTGGCGGCCTTCGCAATCGGCGTTGATATTCTGTTTGTGCAGCACCTGCGCGACGCGTTTGATCGTGCCCTGCTGGCCAAAGCACAAAGTCTGAGCGCGCTGCTCGAACAGGATGAAGACGGCGTCGACTTCGACTTCGCGCCCGAAACCATGCCTGAATTCTCCGCCGGACCTACAGCTGAGTATTTTGAACTGTGGCTCGAAGGCCGGCCCCGCCGTCTACGTGCAGCGGCCTTGGGCGCGGACGAGTTGCCGCGCTTCCGGGAGCGGATTGTGCACCCGCGCTATCGCGATCTGATTTTGCCCGACGGCCGCGTCGGTCGTGCGGTGCAACTCGACTTCCTGCCGCGTCTGGATCCCAAAGAGAAGCTTGATCCGGCCCTGATCAAGCGGCCCTTAGCGAGTCTGGTCACCGCCCGCGATAGCAGCCAGCTTGAGCGCCTGATAGGTGGCCTGCGCGCGGCACTGGCGATGCTGGTGTGCGGCGGCATTGGCGTGGCGTTCTATCTCGTGCGACGCACCGTTAGTCACGGCTTGCTGCCATTAAATCTGATGCGCGCCCAACTCGCGAGCTTGCAGGCCACGACGCTGTACACACGGCTGACCCTGCCGGACAACGCCGCCGAACTTGCGCCCTTGGTTACTCAGTTCAATACCTTGCTCGCCGATCTCGAAGCAGCGTTTCGTCGCGAACAGGACTTTTCCATTGCAGCAGCTCACGAGCTGCGCACGCCGCTGGCTGAGATCCGCAGCTTGGCAGAAGTCGGCGCGCGTTACGCCGACGATCGCGCGCTGGCCAGTGAGTATTTCACCGACATCGTGGCAGCGGTTACGCAGCTGGAACAGCTCGCGCGCACGCTGCTTACCCTGGCCCGTCACGACAGTGGCTTTGCCAACGAGTTGCAACTCGAGAACATCGATCTGGTCGCCGCCTGCAAACAGGCGTGGTGCGCCGTGAGCGCGGACGCGCATGCACACCAGCTGCATTATTGCTATCGCGGCCCAAGCGTTGTGGATATACGCAGCGACGCTTACACGCTCAATCTACTGTTGCGTAATATTCTTGGCAACGCCGTGGCCCATAGCCCGGCAGGTGCTGAGATCACTATCGACTGCCGTGTTGAGAACGCGAGTGTTGTGCTAGCCGTCGCCAATCCGGGCGGCCGCCTGCAGGCCAGCGATCTGCCGCACCTCTTTGAGCGCTTTTGGCGCAAGGATGCCGCGCGTCGTGAAGATGGTCATGCCGGCCTGGGCCTGTCTCTGGTGCGCGCTTATGCCGCGCAACTGGGGATACGCAGCAGCGTTATGCTCGATGAACAGAGGCGTTTTGTTTTGCAACTGACAGGCTTCACGTCGGTATCCGCCGAGTAGTGCATGCGGCGCCCATGAGCGTCATCTTCAGGAAATCTTCAGCGTGTGCTCAGCGGTGCACAAGTAGCGCTGCCTAGAGTGCAGGACGTCGGCTGCCATCGCCGTGATGGACCCGGCATTCATCCATGCCATCTCTAAGGAGAACTTCTGTGAAAACACTATCCCATGCCACTGCGCGCTTTGCGTTCCCAACCGGCGCCCTCTTGGCCAGCTTCATGATGAACGTGACGGCAGCACCCTTTGTGCCGGATTTTTCCACCGCCAGTTTTATTCCCGGCGCTGCTATCAATCATCCTTACTTTCCTTTGCTGACCACCTCGACCTATCGCTACGAAGGCCACACCGTGGACGAAGATGGCGACCCCATCATAGAGGCGTTTGAGTTTCATGCACCCACGGCCGGACCAAACATACTCGCAGTGCAGACCACTGCACGTCTCGATCGCGCCTTTGAAGACGGTTTGTTAGTCGAAGACACCTACGACTATTTTGCCCAGGACACCGCAGGCAATGTCTGGTACATGGGTGAAGATGTCACCAACTACATCTACGACGGTGAAGACAATCTGATCAATACCACCTCAGCCAGCTCCTGGCGGGCGGGTGTGAATGGCGCGCTGCCCGGCTTTCAAATGCCGGCCGATACTGCTCTGGGCGTGAACTACTATCAGGAGAAGGCCGATGCTGATCAGGCTATCGATCAAGCACGCACCCAGGGGCATCTTGATCAGGTGACCGTCGACTTCGGCACTTTTCATGATGTGTTGATGGTGTGGGAAGGATCGGAAATCGATCCCGGCCAGGGCTACAAGTATTACGCGCGTGGTTTTGGCCTCATCCTGGAGGACAAACATCTCGACGCACAATTGCGCGTGCCGGAGTTTTCCCAGCAGTTGGTGAGCGTGACGGCCGTGCCGATCCCGGCCAGCTTGCCACTGCTGGGCTCAGCGTTGCTGGGGGTCGCGGGTTTGCGCCGCCGGATGCAGGGCTGAGGCTGCGCCTCACTACGGCGAGCGTTACATCACGCGCGCTGTTGTGAGGACGACGCGTGGCTATGAAGGTCCAAGGACCTCCATCGCCGCGCGCACTAAAACGTGATGTGTCCTATGCGTGTTCAGCCGCTCGAATTTGTGTCAGGCCGCGTTGACCTTGGGCATGATTTCTTCAACCAGGCGTTTCATATCGTCGAGCGTTTTAGCCACTGGCACGCCGCTGAAGGGTGGCCACAGCAGCGGCATGTCCATGCCGGCGTCCTTGAAGCGCTTCAGGTTGTCTGTGATCTGGCCGGCGGTGCCCACCAACAAATTGCTCAATTTGCCGTTCGGCGACTGATCAGTAGGCTCGTCGGTGATAGCAAACCAGATCATGCTGCACATATCGAAGCCGTTATCCAGCGAACGGGTGCTGCCCAGTTCATCAAGCTCACGCCGGATCGCGCTGCGCCAGCGCGCGATTTCTTCAGGGGTGTCCTGAATACCGATCCAGCCGGCGAGATTGTACTTGGCGATGCGGCTTGCAGAGCGCTTCGGATCTTTGAGGCCGCTGAAGTAAATCGGCGGATAGGGTTTCTGCAGCGGTTTGGCGCCAAAACCGCAGCGCTCGAAGTCAGCAAACTCACCGTGGTACTCAAAAACGTCGTTGCTCCAGATGCCCTGCAATACCTCGATGGTTTCGCGCACATGTTTATGTCGCTTGGGGAAAATGTGCGCAGCGCTCGCCGCTGCAAACTCCTCGGGCATCCAGCCCGAGCCCACCCCGACATTAACCCTGCCATTGGACAGGTGATCGACGGTGGCAATCTCGCCAGCCAGCACCCCGGGCGCACGGTAGGGTGTGTCGATGATGCTCATGCCGATGCGCACTTTTTTGGTCTTCGCCGCCAGCCATGGAATGAGCGGCATACCGTGCAGCCACTGGCCGCGGGCCGAGACCGGCAGCGCCTTCGGAAACTGCTCCATCATGCCAAAGGAGTGCTGGAGTTTCTGATGGTCCGAAGCTTCGGGCACCACGATGCGGTCGAGTGTCCACACCGAGTCGAAGTCGAGCGCTTCGGCAAGCGAGGTCAAGTCCTCGAGTTCCTTGACGGTGACCTGGTCGCGGAAGTTGGGCAGGTAGAGCGCAAGTTTCATCGGTTGTCTCCTGGACATGGTTGGGGCTATGGCTGTGCCATGCTGACGGGTGTCCGTAGCGCGGTGAAATGGGCGCGCGTGCACTGCGTGGGCAGTATAGGGCACCTGCTTTCGAGGCGCCTGGACGATTTCCTGCAGGCCGCCCATCGGTATCAACGATGCATAGCTAGCGCGGTCTGTGACAGGCTCGGCACACGAGGCCAACACTGTGAAACGGCGTTTACGTTTACGATCTTTAACGGTACGCATGTCACCCGACAACGTACTATCCGCCGTCGTGCCTTCTGCGTTTGACCTCTCCGCGTCGAATCTCGACCGGGGACGCCACTACCGCCCCTGCCATGCCGTGCGTAGTCGTCAGACTGCTGCCCATCGAATCGGGGATGATGATCGCACCAATAATCCGCAACTACGCAATAAGGGAGTCCGTATACGATGGCAACCAAAAGAGGCACCAGCGGCAATGACGTGCTGGTTGGCGGCGCAGCCAACGATGTGCTGCTCGGCTTGGCGGGCAATGATCGTCTGACGGGTGGCGGTGGCAACGATCGGCTGGAGGGTGGGGCCGGCAATGACACACTTGATGGCGGAACCGGCAATGACACCTTGCGCGGAGGGTCCGGTAACGACAGCCTCATCGGCGGCACCGGCCACGATGTGTTAATCGGCGGCCTCGGCCGCGACACCCTGCGCGGCGATGCGGGCAACGACAGCTATGAGATAGACGCATCCAGCGAGATCGGCAAAACACGGGCCGATGCTGGCATCGATACGGTCAAGGCCAGCGTGACCTACACCCTGGGTGCCCACCAGGAGCATCTGACCTTGACCGGCAGCGCCACGCTGAACGGTGTCGGTAACCGCGGCGCGAATAATCTGACTGGCAATAGCGGCGCCAATCGTCTTGATGGGGCGGCCGGTGCCGACAAGCTGCGTGGTGGTGCGGGCAATGACGTGCTGGTTTATGACAGCGCTGATCGCGCGCAAAGCGGTGGCACGGGCGAGGACACGCTGTTGTTCAACGGCGCAGGCCACGCACTGACAGCAGCTAATCTCACCCGCGCAAGCGCCATCGAGGTGCTCGATATCCGCGGCAGTGGTGCCAATTCCGTGCGACTTGAGGCGGCGCGGGTCGCCAGCTTGTCCGAGACCGATGTTCTGCGCATTCGTGCCGGCTCAGACGATGAAGTGATTGCCCATGGTGCCTGGGTGGCCGGTACAGACACCACCATCAGCGGCGTTACCTACGCGCAATACACTCTCGGTGCAGCGACCTTGCGCGTGGAGGCCACCGCGTTACAGTTGATCGGTGGTGTGCTGTCGCTGGCCAATCTCAATGGCACTAACGGCTTCCGCCTCGACGGCGTCGCGGCTGCTGACCAGAGTGGTACCGCCGTCAGTAGCGCCGGCGATATCAACGGCGATGGTTTTGACGACCTGCTGATCGGCGCGAGTAACACCGACCCGAATGGCACCACCGACGCCGGCTCGAGTTACATTGTGTTCGGCCAGGCCAGCGGCTTTGCCGCGAACGTCAGCTTAAGTACCCTCGATGGTTCTAACGGCTTCCGCCTCGACGGTGTAACGGCGGCTGACAGCAGCGGCGCTGCGGTCAGTGCTGCCGGCGACGTCAACGGTGATGGTTATGACGACCTGCTGATCGGCGCCTACGGTGCCGGCCCGAACGGCATCTTCTCCGGTTCAAGCTACGTGGTATTTGGCCGCGAGAGCGGTTTTGCCGCAAGCCTGAACTTGAGCACCTTAGACAGCACCACTGGCTTCCGCCTCGACGGCGTCGCGGCAGGAGACCACAGCGGATTTGTGGTCAGCGGCGCCGGCGACGTCAACGGTGATGGCTTCGACGACGTGCTCGTGGGCGCCCCCTATGCCGACCAGAATGGCAACAACGCCGGTTCAAGCTACGTGGTGTTCGGCCGGGAAAGCGGCTTTGCCGCGCCCGTAAACTTGAGCAGCCTCGATGGTACGAATGGCTTCCGGCTCGATGGCGTTGCGGCGTTGGACAACACTGGCATCGCTGTGAGCGCCGCGGGCGACGTCAACGGTGATGGTTTCGACGACCTGCTGGTGGGCGGCCGCGGTGCCGACCCCAATGGCAGCTATTCGGGCGCAAGCTATGTAGTGTTTGGCCAAGCGAGCGGCTTTACGGCGAGCACGAACTTGAGCGGCCTCGATGGCAGCAACGGTTTCCGCCTCGACGGCGTCGCGGAGTTTGACAGCAGCGGCGTCTCCGCCAGCGCCGCTGGCGACGTCAACGGCGATGGCTACGACGACCTGCTGGTTGGTGCTTCCGCGGCCGACCCCAACGGCAACGGTTCCGGTTCAAGCTACGTGGTGTTTGGCCAGGCGAGCGGTTTTGCGGCCAACGTCAGCTTAAGCACTCTCAATGGCGACAACGGCTTTCGCCTCGACGGCGTCGCGGCAGGCGATAACAGCGGTCGTGCGGTGAGCGCGGCCGGCGACGTCAACGGCGATGGTTACGACGACCTGCTGATCGGTGCTTTTGGTGCCGACCCTGACGGCGACTTTTCCGGTTCCAGTTACGTGTTGTTTGGCCAGGCCAGCGGTTTTGCCGCAAACCTCAACTTGAGCAGTCTTGATGGCGCCAATGGCGTGCGTCTTGACGGTGTCGCGGCGAACGATGGTAGCGGCCGAGCGGTCAGCGCCGCCGGCGACGTCAACGGCGATGGCTACGACGACCTGCTGATCGGTGCTTCCACAGCCGACCCGAACGGCATCAACGGTGCTGGTTCGAGCTATGTCGTTTTTGGCCGTGACTTCACCGGCACCGTCACCCACCAGGGTGGCAGCGGCAACGACACCCTCACCGGCACCGCGGCTGCCGAGCAACTGGTCGGTGGACTCGGT
>JAYUQF010000204.1:0-1800 GCA_043756885.1 Pseudomonadota bacterium | reverse complement strand
AGGTTCTTTCTGTAGCAAGAACCGCGACGACGCCGGTCTTACTTAAAGTGACTGCGGGTTTTATCGCCGGCTCCATCGCGACAATGGGCATGGCGTATTGGGATCGTAGGCGCTGCACCGCCACAGTGGTGGCGGTGTTGCAGGCAACAACGATTAACTGCGCGCCAGCATCAATGAGTGCGCCTGCAATTTTTTGTGATCTACGCTCGATAAATTCCGGGGCTCGACTACCGTAGGGCGCATTCGCACAATCTGCTATATAAACCAAATCAACGCTCGGCTGATTTTGTCGAATGGCTTTAAGTACCGACAAACCGCCCACCCCGGAATCGAAAACTCCGACAACGCGGGCCGCCTCACTCGGCTTAGTCAATTTCAATTTGCTGGCCTGACACGCTGGTGAAAAGCATCGCGAGCGAAGACGACGGCTCTTCAGGAGCGCAGCACCTGACCGGCACGGGCTTGTGTGACTGCACCCTCTTCGTACAGGCATTCGCCGTTGACGATGGTGTGCAGTATGCCGCGCGAGGGCATGACCATGCGCTTGGCACCACCGGGCAAATCAAAACGTCGTTCACCACGATTGCTGGAGCCAACCGTGGCCGGATCAAAAATAGTGATATCGCCAGCGAGGCCCACGGCTAATCGCCCGCGATCGGATATACCGAAAAAATCTGCCGGGTCGCTGGTCAAGCGGCGCACACCTTCTTCAAGACTCAGCGCGCCATGCTCGCGCACCCAGGTGCCGAGCAGAAACGTCGGATAACCCGAGTCACACAACATATCGAGATGCGCGCCACCGTCGCCCAGGCCCAACAGCATGTCGCGATTAGCGAGGATCTCTTTCATGCGATCAACGCGATGATTGAAGGTTGAAAGCGTGAACTCGATATCAAGATCATCAGCCAGCGTCAGATCGAGAAACGCATCAACCGGATCTTTGCCCTGGGCCTTGGCGATTTCTTCGACACTCTTACCTTCGTAACCCTTTAACTCAGCACTGCGCACTTCATGCACACGTACCCGCGCCCAGTTGCCAAAGGTCTGCGGGCGTTTCAGATCTTCGCGAAAGCGCGCACGAAAGGCCGGGTCCTTATACACCGCGCGTTGGGCGGGCTTGGACTGGTCAACAAACACCGGCTGCCAGGACGGAAATGCCGCAAACGCAAAGGGATTGCGCATATTTACTTCGCGGGTCAGGGGCAAGGGCGAGGTTTGTGGTCGTGCGCCGCGCGCGATCAGCGGTGCAACCTTGGCCAAGGTATTGCGCACCGCTTCGGGAATATCGTCGCGATCAAATAATGCGATGAACGTTACCGGCCGCCGGCTGGCTTCAAGCAAAATATCGAGCAGCTCATAACCATCGTCTTCAAGCACGGCGATCTGGCGTGTCAGTGCAATTTCAATAGCGCCCTTACGTTTGTCTTGCAAAACCCGGCCATAGGCCTGGTACTCCGCGTGGCTGGCGTTGCGACAGGCGAGCGGCCGACCACCGTAGCCCATATGTTGATTTAACACTGTGCTCGAAAAGCCAAAAGCGCCGGCATCCATGGCCTCCCCCAGCAGGCTAGCAATGCGGGTTATCTCAGCCGGATTTGCCGCGCGCTCCATGGACGCATCACCCATCACGTAGTGCCGAAAGGGCGTGAGTGGTGCGAGGAAGGCGAGATTGATGCCGGGTCGACGGCGGGCCGCAGCCTGCATGAATTCCGGGAAAGTTTCCCAATCCCAGGTGATGCCACGCTCCAGTACTTCAAAAGGAATGGCTTCAACGTTGACCAGATCACGCATGGCGATCTC
>JAYUQF010000203.1:0-13182 GCA_043756885.1 Pseudomonadota bacterium | reverse complement strand
GGTGAGTACTGCACGGGCCGACACCCTGGCAGACGGCTTGGCAGTGCGTGTGCCCTCGGCCGAAGCGCTGGGCTACCTGCGCACCGGTGTTGCGCGTGTAGTGCGGGTGAACGACGACGAAGTACTGCAGGCAATCGCGGCCCTATTTGCCGATACTCATAATCTGGTCGAGGGTGCCGGTGCAGCGCCGCTTGCGGCTTTGATGAAAGAGCGCGACCGCATGCGTGGCCGACGCGTGGCCGTGGTGGCATCGGGTGGCAATATCGATCGTGCGACCCTGCTCCGCGCGCTAACCTGAATCGCTGTCCTTAGCGCCGGACCGTACCGTCCGCAAAAGCCCGCTGGAAAAATCACGCAATCCCCATAGTCTTTGGAGAACCACACCATGCAGCTCGAAGGCTCCTGCCACTGCGGCAAAGTTAAATTCAATCTTCTGTCGCGGCACCCGTATCCTTTCAATATCTGTTACTGCTCCATCTGTCGCAAAACAGCCGGGGGCGGTGGTTATGCCATCAATCTCGGCGGAGATAACCAGACGCTCAAAGTTCGTGGTCGCAAGTTTGTTAAGGTCTATCGCGCCATGATGCCAGGCGAACACGGCGGCCGTGCCAAGCGCAGTCCGGCCGAGCGTCATTTCTGCGGCGAATGTGGCAGCGCGCTGTGGGTCTGGGATCCGCGTTGGCCCGAGCTCCTTCATCCCTTCGCCTCGGCGGTCGATAGTGAGCTGCCAGTTGCACCTGAACGCACCCATTTGATGCTCGGTTCCAAAGCGGGCTGGGTGCCGCTGGTGATGGGCAAACGCGACCAGCGTTTTGAGCAATATCCCGAGGAAGCGATCGCACAATGGCATCAGCGCCTGGGTCTTGAGACGCCCGACGATTGAGCAGGCGTAATCAGGTGTATTTGCCCAAACACTTTGATGAAACCCGCGCCGCTGAACTGCTGGCCCTGGTGCGAACCTATCCCTTGGCGACCCTGGTTTGTCATGGCCCTGATGGGCTCTTGGCCAACCATATTCCTTTGTGGACCGACGTGACCCTCAGTGTGCTGCGCGGGCACGTGGCGAGGGCTAATTCCCTGTGGCGGGTTCTCGGCTCGGGACTGCCAGCGCTGGCGATCTTTCATGGCCCGCAGGCCTATGTTTCGCCCTCCCTGTATCCCAGTAAGCAGACCAGCGGCCAGGTGGTGCCGACCTGGAACTACGCGGTGCTGCACGTGCATGGGCAGCTGCGCGCGATCGACGACCCGCGGTGGGTGAGGGTGTTGGTGGACGCGTTGACCGCTCAACACGAAACCGGGCGCGCTCTGCCATGGCAGCTCGATGACGCGCCGCCGGCTTATGCCGAGCGCATGCTAAGCGCGGTAGTTGGCATAGAGCTGCAGGTCGAGCGGGTGGAAGCTAAATTTAAACTCAGCCAAAACCGCGACCCAGCCGACAGGGCCGGTGTGCAGCAAGGTTTGGCCGAGACGGCGCTGGGTGAGTTCATGGCGGCGATAAACAGCCGACGCGACGGCAATTGAACGAGTTGTCGCCGTCGCGTGATCACACCGAAGCAGCGGCGGGCTGCGCTGGGTAATTCCGCCACCCCAGGCAGCAGGTTGGCCCATCTCGCCCTAACGCAGCGTTGGCGATGCGCTTGCACAGCGCATAAAAATGGAAAAAGCCCAACACCAGGCGTCTTTCGGTAGCGGTGACTTCGCGGGTGGAACAGATTAGTTTGTTGTCCTGGTGGCCGGCGTCGATGAACAACACCGTCGCGCGCACCACAATTTGAACGCGTTGTCCAAGCGCTCGTCGGGGACCGAGCACCACCGCATCGAGCGTATCGCCATCGGCTGCAGCACACCCGGGCACACAACCGTAGTTGAACGGGCAAGGTAGGGGGGAAAAGAATTCGACGACCCCTCGCGCGTCGCGCTTGGCAAAGCTGCCACGCGGTGTTTCGATCAGTACTTCGACCGTGGAAGGTTCAATGGACAATGACAACGGTTCGGTCATGGATACCTTTATTTTGCGGCCTGCTCAGTTGACGGGCGCTGCGCGCTTAGTGTCATTGTGCCACGCGCCGTCGGCGCGCACGGCCAGGACAGGCGGCGATCACTGCGTGCACACGACTGTAAACGATTGCGTCGAGACTTCAGGAACGCGACATGGTTCGTGGGCGCGCCTGGTGTGCTTGGGTATGGTCCGCACTCCATCGCGATGCGGCGATGAGCCGTTTCTGCCTAGCGGCACCACTAACAAGGATCAGTGAAGCTGCCATGTCCGAGGCCCAGCCACACCAACCGGCCAATCCCGGCGAATTAAAAATCGCGACCTTCCGTAGCGAAGTGCTGTCGCGGTTTTTGTATATCGCCACGGCGCTGTCGGCGTTTGTATTGCCGGTCTACGCGCTGATTGGCATTAACGTGCTGACTGGAGCGAGTGCCACTTTTTTTCTCGGCGTGTGGGTACTGTGTTACCTGCACAATGTCCGCCACGTAGCACGGGAATTCTGCGCACAAGCCTTGGTTGGCCTGAGTGTAGTCGTGACCTGGGCCGGTATCTATCTTGGCAGCGAGTTGCTCGATAACAAACCGTGGCAGATGTTAGTGCCGATGATTGCTTTCCTGGTGATGGGCGCGCGCCGCGGGAGCTACTGGTGCGGCGTGCATTTACTCGGTCTTGCGGTGGTGTTTTATTTGCGCCGGCATGGTTATGAACCGCTGTCGGTCGCGATTTTGATGCTTGCTTATCCGACCGTGGCCTACGCGATGTACGTATTCACCTGCTCCAACGAAGAGAACATCCGCACCATCAGCCGGCTGTCCCACACTGATTCCCTGACCAATACCTACAACCGGCAGCTCTTCGACGAACTGTTCGTCAATATGTTTAATCGCGCCAGACGCGGCAACGAGGCGCTGGCGGTTTATATGATCGATATCGATCATTTCAAAAAATACAACGACAACTACGGGCATATCGCCGGCGATCGTGCCTTGAAGCAGGTGGCCGAAGTTATTCGCGGCTCGGCGCGTCGTGCTAGTGATCTGGTATTTCGTTACGGCGGTGAAGAATTCTGCGTGGTCTCATCGGGTGTGAGCAGTAACGATGCGCTGTTCATTGCCGAATCGATTATTGATGGAGTGCGCGACCTGAAAACGACCCATACAAGCAGTGAGCACGGCCAGCTTACGGTGTCTATCGGTCTGATTCACGCGCGCGGTTTGGATAGTTTCGACACTGAAAGTTTGTTGAAACGTGCCGACCGCGCGCTATACACCGCCAAGCGTCGCGGTCGCGACCGGATTGAAATTGACAACGACGATGCGCCGCCAACACCAGAGCTCGCTGCGGCATCGTAACGACCGCTAGCGTCAACGTCTGCCCGCGCTACCAGCGACTCCTCAGGGTCGAGCGCCGCACAGCGATACGACGGTCATCATCGCCGTCCGACTGAGGACCTCAGTTGAGCCCGGCTAAAAATTCTCGCAGGCATGCATTAAAGCCCTCGGGTGCCTCAATATTGCTGAGGTGTCCGGCGTTTTCCAATTCCAACAGGCGCGCGTTGGGGATCTCAGCGGCCATTTTGCGCGACACGGCAGGTGGCGTGAGCCTGTCTTGTGCACCAACAATAATCTGCACCGGCACGGTGATAGCCGCGAGATCGGCGACCGGCTGGTACAGGGTCATGGCTTCGATCGTCTTGATGTACGATTCTTTGTGCAACATCGAAATACTATCGATAAGTTCCTGCGTGACAGCAGCCGATGCGCCACTGGAGACCAGGCTGCGAGCGATAGCCGGTGCGATGTCGGCAGGCTGCTTGCCGTCGAGCAATGGTTGACGACGTTCCTGCACAAATCGTGCACGCCCTTCCTGGGTGAAAGAAGCGTCAAAGCCCGGGAAGGTATCGGCCAGAATGAGGCTCGCCACACGTTGCGGGTGACGTGCATAAAAGTCTAGAACGATACGGCCGCCCATCGAGAGCCCACACAGGTGGGCCTGCTCAACGTGTAAATGGTCGAGCAGCCGCAATAAATCGGCTGCAAAATCGCCGAAGGCTAGCGGTTCTACATAGTCATCACTATCGCCATAACCGCGCGCGTCCCAGGCTACTGTCCGGCACACGTCGGCCAGTGCGCTCAGTTGACGTGCCCAATTGCGGCGGTTGCCACCGATGCCGTGCAAAAAGATCAGGGTCGGGCCACTACCAGCCATGTCATAGGCCAGTCGTGGCGCGCCAGGAACAAATGCAGTGCTAAGGACCCGGGTCAAAATAATCTCTACATTCGGCTGTTCCTAAGCGGCTGCCGCTGCGTTGCAACTCTTGGCAATAGCCCGCTATTGCCTGCAAATCGCGCCCGGCAAGCAACCACTCAGGATCACCCTCGGTGTTGACGAGATTATTCTGACCAGGGTCCTAAGGTCCTGGCGCGCTGCGCTCATGCGTTGGCGCCATCCCACGGCAAGGCCATCGCCTGGTGATCGGCCGTTTCGACCCGCACCGGTGCCATGGCCAGGGTAGCGACGATGAACAAATCAGCGCTGCCCGTATTGCAAATCTGATGCGTAACACCGGCCGGTATGATGAGCGTCTCGTCTTCGTGGAAACGGTATTGTTCGCCGTTGTAATGACAGACCGCTTCGCCTTTCAGGCAAACGATGACCTCTTCACAGTCGTGGCGATGCACGGGCGTGGCCGCGCCTGCCGCAATAGTCTGACGCCAGACTTCAATGCTTTTCAGGCCGTCACGGCCGCCCGCCAGAGTCTGATGAACGAGTCCGGGCAATTCGTGCTTCTTCATGGTTGCGTTGTGGTTGACGCGCATAACTGTCCTCCGCTTGTTTGGGCAATACTGACAGACATCTGAATATACGAAAATCCGCCCGCGGTCGAGTGCGGCAAGCGTCATTGGAGGGGCGAACGTCGAGCCAGGCGGCGTGTGCCGCCAGCCGCTCGACTTATGCGCTTTTGCCCATCACTTCGACACCCGCTTCATCGATAACGGCACCATGGTAACGAAGGAAGTTATCGCAGGCTTCTGGCCCCATGAATTTGCGCAGCAACGAACTCTCGGTCTGCGTCATATCCACCCACAACAGGCAATCGATGGAATTGTTGAAATCGGGGTCGACATTAAAACCAAGAATTCGCCCATTCAGCTTCAAGTATTGACGCAACAGCACCGGGATCCCGACATCCTGTTCTTCGACGGTATTGAGCAGCGAAGCAATGATCCGCAAGTCGTTTACGTTGAGGTCGACCAGGTTAGTCGCACGATCGCCGCGTGGGAAAGCTTGCCGTGGCTTCACCAGACTGGCGCGTTTGGGCTCCATGCGATTGCATTGCAGAAAGCGCACGATCAATTGCTGGGAGAGCGGATGGTAGTCATTACTAATGCTGACTGGGCCAAACAACACGCGATATTGGGGATTCTGCGCTACGTAGGCGCAGATCCCTTTCCATAACAACATCAACGAAGAGTAATTACGTTGATACTCGGGACGGACGAAGGAGCGCCCTAGTTCAAGAGCCGAATGCAATTCGGCTTCGAGCGGGCGTTCGAGACGGAACAAGGTGCGTACGTAAAGACCGCGCGCGCCATAACGGGACAGAATGCGGTCTGCCTGACCTAGTCGGTAGCCACCGATTACCGCGTTTGCATTGCTGTCCCACATAAAGAGGTGGAGGTAGTAACTATCGAACAGGTCCAAATCAACGCTACGTCCAGTGCCCTCTCCAACCTGACGAAAGCTCACTTCCCGTAAGCGTCCAATTTCCTGCAACAGCCATGGGATCTGCTCGGCACGTGCCACCCAAACTTGCAAGTTACCGCTGACCAGCAGTCGTTGATCTTCATCCAGGTGACTTAACTCGCTGGCCAACAACGCGGGCTCAATCGGCGGCGCCAATTCCTCGTGGTGGACGTTGGCTGGCTTCATGCGGGTCAGGCGTAATGGCTTGTGGTAAGCGGCACGGGCTTTGATCAGGTAGGTGCTGATCTGGAGATAGGGCGCGATAGTGCCGCGATCTTCGAGCAAACTCAGGGTCTCGGCCTCGATCAGCCGGCCACATTTGACATTAATCACCGTGCCACGATGGTTGAGCATCTCGCGTACCAGCAGCATGGTGCGCACGCGCGGGTGGATGAGTCCGCCCAGCTGGAACAGGGCGCTATTACGGCCGTCAATGAAGGCTGGCACGACCGGGGCACCAGACTTCTGCACCAGCCAGCCGATGCCTGCATCCCAGGGCGGGTCGCTGATCGTGCGGGTTTTGAGGTTGAGGCTCGATACCTCGCCGCCGGGGAACATGAACAGCACGCCGCCTTTGCGCAACCACGCCAGTGCTTGGCGTACCGCACCAAAATTTGACCGCACCGATTGGCGACCGCCAAAGGGATCAACGCCAATGAAAATCGGCGCGAGTTCGATAAAGCTCTGCAGTAAATAATTTGCCATCACGCGCAAATCTGGTCGCTTGCGCATCAGCACCTCAACCATCGCCACGCCGTCCAGTCCGCCGTGGGGATGATTGGCCACCACGATGCAGGGCCCGGTGGCAGGAATATTATCGAGCGAAGTTTCGTCGACGCGCACTTCGACACCAAAACCGTCGAGCGTGCAGCGCGCGAACGAGTGTGGATCCAGATTCGGTGGAATCGCGTGGTAGACGGCGTTCAGGCCAGTCAGTCCGAGGCTGCGGTCGAGCAGGCTGGTGAGCGGCCGGCGCAGAGCGCCCAGGCGCGTTGGCAGGTAGGGGGCAAACGTGAATCGCGGACGTTCGCGCGGATTTTCGTTGACTAAGGGCATCGAGGACGGCTTAACGCTCAATGTCGTGCGGCACAATTGCCGAACGTTGTTACACTACACACGAAATTTTCTGATCGCGACATGGCTGATGCTCCAACCGTTTGTAATTTACTGCGTACTCGGCCGGCGCACGCCGTCGGCGTGGGTCGCCATCATACCGAATGACACCCCGGCGGGGATGACTAACCACAAGCGCGACCCGCTAGTTGAGGCCCAATGGATCTCGCCATGCTGAGACAATGGAAACTCGAAGACATTGCATGGTCGTCCTTCGATTCTTCGGCGGTCGATCCGCGCTTGCTTGCTGCGGTGAAAACTGCCTCGGTGGTCGAAGCCAACAGCTCGGACTACGTCCGTTATCTGCAGAATGTTTTTAGTGAAGACGCTGGCTTCAAAGACGAAGCGCTGCGCTGGGGTGAAGAGGAGGCTCAGCATGGTGCAGCGCTGGGTCGCTGGGCCGAGATGGCCGACCCCAGTTTCGATTTTGCCGCAAGCCTCGCGCGGTTTCGCGCCGGCTTCCGCATTCCGGTAGATGCCGGCCAGTCGGTGCGTGGCTCGAAGGCCGGCGAATTGCTCGCGCGTTGTGTCGTGGAAGCGGGTACGTGCTCTTATTATTCGGCGCTGCGCGATCAGGCCCGTGAACCCGTGTTGCGGCAGATCTGCCACCGTATCGCCCAGGACGAAGCGCGACACTACCGTCTGTTCCAGCACTATCTTGCGCGCTATGCGAGCGCTGGGGACCTCGGACCGTGGGCGCGTATGCGGATCGCGTTTGCACGGGTTGCTGAGACTGATGACGACGAACTGGCCTTTGCGTACCACAGTACCAATGAAGCCAATCGGGCGGGTTTGCCTTATGACCGCCGACGGTGTGCGAGCGCGTACCAAGGCCTGGCCATGTCGATGTACAACCTGGCTCATGTTCGAACTCTGGTCGGGATGATTGCGCTCGCGCTTGGCATGCGTGGCAAAACACGGCTGGTGCGTGCGGTTGCGTGGTTAGGCTGGAGCCTGCTGCGATTGCGCTGGTCCAGTGGCTTCATGGGGCACCAGGGCCGATAACCGCGACGCTCGCCTTGCAAAAGGCGCGCACGGCCAATGGCTGTGATGCACAGATTTGTGACGTCATGAGCCTGGGCGGTGGGTGGCTTGGTGGCGACGCCAAATAAACGGAACGGCGAGCTGGTCAAAAAAACCGCTCGGCATGTGGTCGTCGATGCCGATAGTGCCAACCTGCTGATCAGGCGGGTTGGTGTAGGTGCCCAGCAACATATCCCACAGCACTAAATTTTCCCCGTAATTGCTGTTTCCGATAGCGCTGTCGCGGGCATGGTGCCAGCGATGCAGGGTCGGGGTATTAAACAGGTAGCTCAGCCAGCCGCAATTCATCGCAACGTTGCAGTGGGTGAGAATGCCGATGTAGGCCGTGATTGCGCTGACCCAGATGATGGCGTCCATGCTCATGCCGCTTAATAGCAAAAACGGCAGGCTGGCGAGCACGGCAAGCAGGGAGTCCACAAAATGAAAGCGCCCGGTATTGACCAACCAGAGCTTAAGCACACTGTGATGAACAGCGTGAAAGCGCCATAAGCTGGGCCACTCGTGTTTGAGCCGATGTGCCCAGTAGAGCCCGAACTCAGAGCCGATGAGGCCACAGCCAACCTGTAACAGCAGTGGCGCGTCGCTCAGGAATCCGCTGCTGCGATGGTCAAGCAGGCCGCGTCCAGCGAGGATGACGATGAAAAGCTGGACGAGACCTTTGTTCAGTAACGAATGAGCCAAATCCTGAACTAACTGTCCATCGGGCGCGCGCCAGTCTTCGCGATAGGGCAGCACTCGCTCGAGCAAAAACAGCCAGAGCACTATCCACAGGTAAGAAATGTTGAAAAACAGCGTGGCTTGTTCGAGGGCAAAACCCACCGCGAGGATCCCACAGCAACTGACCAGCAGAGCTGGCCACGCCAAGCTACGTACAAGCTTGGATACGGCACCAGGCGCAGTCATGGTCGCTACCGGCCGGGTCCCGTCGCGAGCACTCAATTCAGTGCGCAAGTGCGGCGTACTGCAGTTGAAACCTGATAAATATCGCTCGATTTGTCGCGAGCCAGCCCACAGAGCACTTCGGCTTTCACAGCATAACGGGCGTTGTGCTCGGCGATGAGGAAGGTGTACCGCGGGCTGCAGTTAGATGAGCACAGTTCGTAGAGGCGGCGACCTTCTTTGCCACGGCCTTGCGAAAACGCAGTGATCCACTCATTGAGTTCCTCAATGTTGTGGAATTCGTCGTGATCGAAAGTCAACGGGTGCTTGGAAGTCTCGCTTTCGAATATTTCGCACTCTTCGCGCTGTAAGTTTTTGGCCAGATACACGGTAGGTGCAACCCGATAGACAATCTGAGTTTTGTGGTCCCCAGCGCATGCTCCATCACAAGCCGAGCTGCCAGGATTGGAGTCACCGTTTAACGCACTGGCAAGCAAGCGACCGGCGACGGCCCGAATAGACGTCGGGTCCTCGGCAAGATTTTTGATCAGGCCCACGGAGCCAGTTTCTGTGGCTAGCGGCACTTCGTGTGTAGCGGTTCCGCAGGCGACGGCGACATCGTCAATCGGGCCGGAACCTAGGCAGGTCAGCGGCAACCAGGCCAAACCAAGGACAAATCCGTAGCAATTTTTCGTCATGTTCTGTTCACCACCGCAGTCATCTTGGGAGGCGTAAGAGCCAGGATAAATGCATTTAAAATCAATAGACAGCTTTCGAAATCTAGCTAACTGGCTAGCAGCTGTCAGGCGCGTTCGCGTGTATCTCCAATAGCCTGCATCGAGCGGATTGTGAGGGCGGCGCATGGTGCATTGCACAACTCCAAATGTAAAGCGCAGGCGAGTGTGCATGCCTGATTCTGATTCGGGGCTGAACCGACAAATCAGGAGCCACCTCAAATCACGCGAGGATCGCGAGATCCTATAAAGCGCACCAAACATCCAGCGCAAAAAAAAGGGCGGTCCGGGCCGCCCTTTGTCCTGCCCGAGGCAGGTCGACGTTTGTTAGTGTGTGACGGTTCAGGCGGCTTTGATTGCGGCAGCCACAAACGCCGGTGCGCCGTCCACTTCGGTGTCGAATAAGGGTCGATGACCGAGCTTTTTTAGTTCCGGCACGACTTCCCGCGCGAACAACTCCAGATTGCCACGGGCAACGGACTCCGCCATGCCCGCGTAGCTGAACACGCCGGTGAAGCCGCAGCAGTCGGTACGCGCGTGGATATCCTTGATTTTTTCCAGACACTGTTGCGGCGTGCCCCACACCTGCAAATTCAGAAAAAACTCGGTAATGGCGTCGATGCCCTGACCAGCAATGGTGTCGGTCATGCGCTTGTAATACTCATAACCCTTGGTTTGCTCGAAATGGCTGCCGCCCATTTCGTAGTGCTTGACCACTGAATGCCAGTATCCGCCAATATATTTGCGCGCCATTTCTTCAGCACGGCCGGCATCTTTGTCGCAGGCCACCCAGCCAGCGATGTAGGGGCGCGGTGGCGCAACGCCTTGTTCCTGGCGGAATACTTCCGCGTATTCCTTGAGCTCTTTTGCATGCTCTTCCCACGGTTTTTGCGGAATCACCAGAATACCGAGCCCCAGGCGCGCCATGATGAGGGACGATTCGGGCGAGACGGCGGCGGCGTAGGTGCGGTTTTTGAACGAGCGGAAGGGCTCGGGACGGATGCGTGCTTTGGGCTGTTTGATGAACGTGCCGTCGTACTCACAATAACCTTGCTCAAGGCCCTGCAGGATGGTTTGCGCACTTTCGACGAAGCGCTCGCGTGACTCACCCATGGGGACACGGAAGCCTTCAAATTCCACCCGCCCCAGGCCGCGGCCAATGCCAAGTAATGTCCGTCCGTCGGACATGCAATCGAGCATTGCGATTTTCTCGGCGATCCGCATCGGGTCATTCCACGGCAACACGATGACCATGGTGCCGAGTTTGATTTTTTTGCACTGGCCGCCGACGAAGGACAGGAACTGAGTGACATCGGGGGTCATGGTGTAATCGGTGAAGTGGTGTTCTACGCCCCACACCGATTCGTAGCCTAAACTCTCCGCGCTGAGCGCCAGGCGCATGTCCTGCTGATAAATAGCGTAGTCGCTGACACCGTCGTCGCGCCCTGGATTCTGGAAAATTGCTGCCATTCCGACGTGCATTACTGATCTCCCCCGGCTCGCGCCGACTGTGTTTGTGTTGCATTGGGTAGTAAACGGCGAGCGGCACGCGACGTCAACCAAACCTGTCACTACATGGGCACCGACCTGCGCCCGCCTGCACTCAACCACGGTCGCCTCGCCAGCTTGCGGCGCGGCTATACTGCTCGGCCGCACACAGGACTGACCATGGCACACCCCCTTCGGCCGTCGGCCGAGCATCGGTCTGAAGACAGTTTTCAATGGCGCGCGCTGCGCGGACTTATGCCGTATCTGTGGCCGGTCGCAGCACCACGCACCCGAATGCGTGTGCTAGTGGCCTTGGGGCTGCTCGCCAGTGCCAAGTGCGCAACCGTGTATGTGCCGTTGTTATATCGCCGGATGGTTGACATGTTTGCCGATCCGACCCGCTTGCCACTCGAACTACCGCTTGCCCTCATGCTCGCTTATGGCGGCCTACGGGTTATGCAGATTGTTTTTGCAGAATTGCGTGACGCCGTTTTTGCCAAGGTCGCGCAGGGCGCGATTCGCGATGTTGCATTGAGCACCTTTCGACATCTGCATGGTCTGGCCTTGCGTTTTCATCTCGATCGTCAAACCGGCGGGCTGTCGCGCGCTATCGAGCGCGGCACCAAAGGCATCGATTTTCTGTTGACCTTCATGCTGTTCAACATCATTCCGACCCTGATAGAAATCGCGTTGGTCTGTGGCGTTCTATGGGGGTTGTATGGCATTCGTTACGCCGCGGTCACACTTGTAACCATCGCTGGCTACATTGTTTATACCTTGGGCGTCACCAATTGGCGTAGCAAATACCGTCGCCGCATGAACGACACCGACAGCCAGGCCAATACCCGCGCTATCGACAGTTTGCTCAACTATGAAACCGTGAAATATTTCGGTAATGAGGACTTCGAAGCGCGCCGCTATGACGAAGCACTCACGCGCTATGAACGCGCAGCCGTATCAAGCAAGCGGTCCCTGGCTTTGCTGAACATCGGTCAGGCCGCAATTATCGGTATCGGACTGACCGTCGTCATGGCGATGGCGGGTCAAGGTGTGCTTGAGAAGCAGATGACGGTTGGCGATTTTGTACTGGTCAACACCTATCTCATACAGTTGTATATCCCGCTCAATTTTTTGGGCTTTGTTTATCGTGAGATGAAACAATCGCTGATCGACATGGAGTCGATGTTTCGCTTGTTGGCCGTGCATAGTGAAGTTAATGACAAGCCGCATGCACCAGCGCTCCCTGACGGAGCGGGGCAGGTGGAATTTGACAACGTTTCATTCGCCTATGACGAGCGACGGCCAATCCTGCGGGGCTTGAGCTTTTGTGTGCGGGCGGGCACCAAGCTGGCCATTGTCGGCGCCAGCGGCGCGGGCAAATCCACCATTGCGAGGTTGTTGTTCCGCTTTTACGACGTGACCGGCGGCGCCATTCGCATCGACGGTGTCGATATTCGTGAGGTTACACAGTACAGCGTGCGACAAGCCTTGGGCGTGGTGCCGCAAGACACGGTATTGTTCAACGATACGCTGCACTACAACATCCTTTATGGTCGACCGGCAGCAAACGAGGACGACCTGCGCGAAGCCGCAGAGCTGGCGCAAATCAGCGCATTCATCGCAGCCGCACCCGATGGCTTTGCGACCCGCGTTGGCGAGCGTGGCCTGAAGCTGTCGGGCGGCGAAAAACAACGTGTGGCAATTGCTCGCACCATACTCAAGCGGCCGCGCATACTGATTTTTGACGAGGCCACTTCGGCGCTCGATACGCGCACCGAGCGCGAGATCCAGGCCGCCCTGAAAGAGGTGTCACGTGGTCATACCACCCTGGTCATCGCCCATCGACTGTCGACGGTGGTGGATGCCGATGAAATCATCGTACTTACTGACGGCGCGATTGCGGAGCGCGGTAGCCACGCTTTTTTGCTGGCTGCGGGCGGTCTTTATGCGCGAATGTGGCGCCGCCAGCTGGACAGTGAAGCGGTGCAGGCGGAGCGCTGAACGTGTGGGCTTGCGCAGGGAAAGGCAGGGCACGACTGCGGAGGATGTCACAGGCGCGGGATTTGAATTTAAATAGTGTCTGTCCAAAAACGGCATTTTTTTGCGCAATTTATCGAGGTGCGCTGCGGTCGGCAAGCAAGAATAGAGCGAGACAAGTCACTGTGATGATGCAAATCAAGC
>JAYUQF010000202.1:0-4562 GCA_043756885.1 Pseudomonadota bacterium | reverse complement strand
GACGTTTGCCTCCACCTGCAGAACCAGGCGCGTCTGCCAACACGCGCCCCACCACAGCGACATGCCAAGCTGACTGGGTTGCCAGATCTAGCGGACGTCATCGGTCAAGCCCGTGCGCGGCGCGCCCTGGAAATCGCTGCCTGCGGTGCCCATAACCTTCTCCTGATCGGCCCACCCGGCACCGGCAAAACCATGCTTGCAACTCGCCTACCAGGTTTGCTGCCACCCTTAAGCGAAGAACACGCACTGACCGTCGCCGCCATTCATTCCGTCGCCGGCCAACCCTCCCGCCTCGACAACTGGCGCTCACCACCCTATCGCGCCCCCCACCACTCTGCTTCGGCGGTCGCGCTGGTCGGTGGTGGTCGAGCGCCACGGCCTGGCGAGATCTCACTGGCCCATTTCGGCGTACTTTTCATGGACGAACTGCCAGAATTCGAACGCCGCGCGCTGGAAGCGCTACGCGAGCCCTTGGAATCGGGCCACATCACGGTCGCACGCGCCGCGCGCGCAGTGCGCTATCCGGCTAGTTTTCTGTTGGTTGCCGCAATGAACCCCTGCCCTTGCGGTTTTCACGGCGACGGCAGGAATCAGTGCATCTGCAGTCCAGAACGCATCACAGCCTATCGCGCCCGAATATCCGGGCCGCTGTCGGAACGCATTGACCTCCACGTCGAAGTACCCCGCCAGACCGCAGAGCTGGTTGCGCAACGGCAACCTGCCGAAGAGAACAGTGCTAGGGTTGGTGCCAGAGTAGTGCAACAGCGCGCCCGCCAAGTCGCGCGGCAAGGCAAATTAAATAGCGAACTATCAAGCGCCGAGCTTGCGCACTGTTGCGTGATTGCGCCCGATGCGCGGCAGTTGTTAGCCCATGCGCTCGACCGCCTCGGCCTGAGCGCGCGTGGTTATCACAAGGTGCTGAAACTGGCGTTGACGATTGCCGACATGGCTGGCGCCGACACCATCCTGGAACAACACATTGCCGAAGCCATAAGTTACCGGGTGTTGGACCGACGCCTGCCAGGGCGCTGAACCTAACAAGGGGCTGCGATCATCATGCGACACCGACGCACTTGGCTACTGCGCTCAAACCAAACCGAGCAATTGCGCCGTTTGTTTGCGGGTCGCCACCGGACGCCCGATCAGCTGACACAAGCTTACCGCCGCTTCAACCAGCTCCACGTTAGACGGCTGTGCGTCTCCTACGTAGTCCTCCAAGCCCACGCGCAGATGGCCCCCCGCTTCGAGTGCCCAGCGCGCCATGCCCGAACCTATTACATCGCCGCCCAACACCGCGACAGCCCAAGGCACGTGGGAGCCTTCGAGCAGTGACAAATACGCGTCGAGCGCGACGCGGGTGGGCGGCAAGCCGAAAGCCAGCCGCTCGCTAAAATAAAGTTTCACAAAAGCTCCGGGTGGTAGCGCACCTGCCGTTTCGTAACCGCGCACCACGCGCAGAAAACCCGGTTCGAAGATCGCCATATTGGGCGCCAAGCCCAGGGATCTGCATTGCGTCATCATCCAGGCGATGTCGGCATAACTATGGGTGTAGAGCAGACTGCCGGCGAGTTGCGGGCGTCCATCGTCGCCCAAGGTGCCAATGTTCAACGAACCCGGATCGACGTAGGCCATGCGCAACAAACCGGCTTGAGCGAGCAATATTTGGTGGCTCCAGCGCGCCTCGATATCACCTGGCCAGTTGCTGGTTGGGTAGGCCAGCGCGTCGGGCACCTGCGCATAAAGGGCACGATAAAACTCGGCCGCTTGAGCCGCCATTCGCGCAGGCGTCGCACCACCGAGTTCGCCGGGACGGCCAAGATCGTCGTGCTGATGGACTATCTGAGCACCCGCTGCCAGGCAGGCCAGCGCGTCCACCGTGAGTTCTTCTACAGACACCGGCACATGAGCATTGCTGGACTTGCGCCGCGAGCCGTTCAGGGCGACTTCAATGATGACGGGACGCTCTGATGAAGTTTTCACCGGCAGTGCTCCTGTTGTGTGATCGCTGGCGCGGTAGGATCGCCAGCCCGAAAGTGCTCTTGATTTGAGCACCCCGTCAGCCTCGATTCAATGGGACTTGATGCGAATCACCTTAGCGCGATGGTGAGCAAGCAGAGTCGGTTCGTATTTCACAAGCCACTGCTGTTGTGCATCCAGACGCACGTGTGACCACCTGTAGGGCGCTGCTTTTGCGCTGCGCAACCAGTCCATGGATAGGCCCGGGCGCGCTGGCGCAAGTCGTCGCGCCGGCGCGTGGCAGCACTTCGTCACCTGCCATCTCGGCAAAATAGGCCAGATCGACCAGCGACTGCAATTCGTTGAATAACGAGGACGATGCGCGGTCGTGATCTACAGATGCGGCGAGTGTCGCGCTGGCAGCGGCGTGGTCTCCGGCCGGCGCTCGGATCCAGGCATGTAACACTGCGACGTCGTTGCCAGCCGATCGCAGTTGGCTGCCGGCCTCACGGCGCTCGAATTCACGCAGGCGTCGTGCCTAAGATCGGACTTTAAACCAGCCTGCGTCACGCTATGGAAATCAGCCTGCGTCAGATTGCCCTGGTCGCCAACCAGCTAGCGCCACTCGAAGCAGCGTTAGTCGAGATTTTCGATGTCGTGCCTTGTCATCGTGATCCGGCAGTCGCAGCTTACGGACTCGAGAACGTGCTGTTACCTTTTGGCGAGCAGTTTCTCGAAATTGTCGCACCCACGCGGCCTGATACTGCCGCGGGCCGCTTTCTCGCACGGCGCACGGGCGATGGTGGTTATATGGTGATTACTCAATGCGACGATCATGACGCGCGACGCGCGCACGTGGCCGCGCTCGGCATCCAGATCGCCCACGAATTCAAAGCGGACGGGTTTCGCAACATGCAGTTGCATCCACGTGACACCGGGGGTTCCTTTCTTGAAATTGATCAGCAGCTGGGCAACGCCGGCGATTGGCTACCGGCGGGACCAACGTGGCGCGAGCACGTGCGCACGACACGGGTGCGTGGTTTTTCTGCGTTGGAGATCCAGGCACACGATCCCCGTGCACTCGCGGCCCATTGGGCGAGCATCTTGCAAGTGCCGTTCACTGTCACTGCCGATGCGCCTAGCATCGAGCTCAGTCAAGCAAGTGTGCGTTTTGTACCTTGCACCGACGGACGCCCCACCGGCCTCGCCGGTCTCGATGTCCTTGCGGTTGATCGAGCGGCCATCCTGGCGGCGGTCGCAGCTCGAGGTATCGCTGTGCAGGGCTGGGGTTTCAGCGTCGGTGGTATGCGGTGGCGATTGCTGTAGGGATACAGGACCGCTGACCGGCTTCCAGGGAGATTCTTATTAGCGAAACCTGCGCGTCGCGCTTGAGCATACTCACGGCTACGGGCGCAGCAGTATTGTGGCGGATCCCCGCACCGAGGGCCTTCAGTACCGCGATCTTCGCACCCGTGACACGGGCCTCGCTATGTTGCAGATCGCCGCGACGCACCAGCACTGCAAGCCGCGTCGCTATCACTTCTTGCACACTGGCCAGGCCCTGGCGCTGGCGATGCACAGCAAGTGCGATTATCGCCTCACGGTCAGCCTGGGCGAGGCCCTGGGCCGTGCGTTCACGTTCTGCCGCCAGCCATTGCGCCAACGCATCCTCCGTCTCGTGCAGAGCGGCCAGCACAGCGCGCTCGTATTCGACCACAGCACTGCCGACAAGGATTTTGATGCCAGTGTCATGAGACCCGACAAGGCCGTATTGCGCAGACCAAAAAACATCGCCAGCGAGACCCGCGAATACATGTCGGCGATCGCGGCGCCCTTGAGCGCGGTTGCGGCTGCCAGCTGGCGTTCGGCACGTTGAACGTCGGGGCGATTACGCACCGGATGATTGGCACGCGCTTTTTCCACCCGCTATCTGGTCGCTATTGCTGCAGGCGGCTTCACTATCACCAGCGCCCTGTGTGCACTCGCGATTTACGGCGCCTGTTGCTGGCTGAACGGCTAGCTGAATGCTGACTGGAGTTATGCGCAGATGTTTCTACCGCAGGCGCTGCGTGGCATTTCCATGATGTTTATATTTCTGCCTATCAACGCCCTCGCGCTCGGCACCCTGCCTGCTCATGAGGTCCAGAACGCCAGCGGTTTGTTTAATCTCATGCGCAATCTCGGCAGCGCCATCGGCTTAGGACCCTGGTCAGAATTATCTCTACATTCGGCTGTTCCTCTGCGGCTGCCGCTGCGTTGCTATTCTTGGCAATAGCCCCGCTATTGCTCACAATCGCGCCTTGCTGCAACCACAGAGGGGCACCCTCGGTGTGGACGAGATAATTCTGACCAGGGTGCTTATTGGTGGCCGTTTCGCTGGCAATAGACGTATCGCAGCCTGGCGTGGACCACCGTCCCTGCGCGCGCTCGCAGCAGCCCGCCGCGCAAGGCGATGGCGTACACTCCGGCCATCATCATTGGCGGCCAAGCGGGAGGGATGCCATGCATCGAGCCATGTTGCGCACGCTGCAGACTGGCGCAGCGCTGTTGATTGTCGCGGCCTCGAGCCTGGCCGTGCTGTTGGTCATCGGCGTGCTGGGCAGCGC
>JAYUQF010000201.1:0-1805 GCA_043756885.1 Pseudomonadota bacterium | reverse complement strand
GGCGGCATCCGCGGGAGAGAGCATGACCCTGGCGCCCGAATGTGCTTTCAACTGGGATGGCGCCGCCGTCGCGAGCCTGCTGTTCGCGATCCCCCTGGCGATCACCATTACCGCGCTCACGGTTTGGCTCTATCGCAGGAGCGTTGCAAAGGCCATGCAACACGCGGCCGGCGAGCTCGTGCCGGTCATTGTAGAGGCCGGCCACGGCACGGGTTTGGCCAGGCCCTTAGTGCTCACACTCGTTAACAACAGCGTGGCGTCACCGGTCGCGTTATTTGCGCAAAGCCATGCCGCGATGCGTGCGGTGAGTGGTGTTTACGCGCTCGCGGGCGGGGCCCAGTCAGTTGTCATCACAGCGCTTTATCTGTGGCTGAACGATATCGACTTCAGACCTATACGCACCTTGCTGCTATGGGTGCCCTTTGCCTGGCCCATTTTTTTGGCACTGAGTATCACCGTCACTTCAACCCGCCGAAAAAAAATGCTCGTGGTCGCAGGCTACTTCGTGGTGTTGCTCATGCTGGACGCAGCGGCCGATGTATTCGAGCTGCGCTATCAACCAGGCTTTGGTGAATTGTTGCTGTTCTGGGTTATCAGCCTGGGATTTCCTACGCTTGTCATCGTGCTGTTAGGTAATCGCGCCTGGCGTGCGGTCGGTTTCATCGCGCTGTTTTTCAGCTTTGTGTTGGTTGGTAGTTATCTGATGGGCTTTCATGGGCTCGGCTGCTTAGCGCTCAGCACCCGCAGTCTGGCCGTAATGTCCAACTTCAATTATCTATTAACCGCCTGGGTGCTGCTGTTTTTTGTCATGGCCTGGTGGGTTTTTGCGCGGATGGTACGGCGCTACCGTAACAAACGTTACAGTGAACAGATGTTGCTGCTGGATAGTTTGTGGCTGCTGGTTACGCTCAGCGAAATACTCAGCCAAATGGCCAGCCTGGGCGTTGCAAGTTTTTACTATCTGTTGGCTTTTGTGGCCTACAAAATCGTCACACACGTGGGCCTGACGCAACTGCGCGCCGCACAAGCGCCGCAGTCGCCACCTGCCCTGTTAATGCTGCGGGTATTTGGTTTTACGGCACGAACACGGCAGTTGGCCGATCAGGTTGGTCACTATTGGCGGTACAGCGGCCCGATCAACATGATAGGTGGCACCGATCTGGCCGCGTCGCTCATGGAACCCGACGAGTTGATCCAGTTCTGGAGCAGGCAACTGCGCCAGCAGTTCATTGCCAGCGATACCCATCTGCAAACGCGAATGCGCACTTTGGACAATGCCCAGGACCCGGATCTGCGTTATCGCATCAACGAATTTTTTTGCCACGACAACACCTGGCAGGCCACCGTTAAGGCCCTGGCACAGCGCAGCGCTGTGGTGCTGATGGATTTACGCGGATTTGGCGCGAACAATCGTGGCTGTGAATTTGAACTTCAGATGCTGTTAGAAGTAGTACCTGTAGCGCGTATCGTACTGTTAGTAGAAAACAGCCGTGAGCCGCAACACTTGCAACAGGTTTTGCAGGCCGCATGGTCGAAGCTGTCGATCTGCTCACCCAACCACGCGCTGGCGGCGCCGGAACTGCCGCTGTTTCAAGTCGAGGACAGCAGTGCGGCGCTGCCCGCCCTGCTCTCACGCTTGTTTACCGCAGCAGCGCCAACAACTGGAGATCGACCATGACCGCTCGCCGCCATGCTTTTGTGGCCACGCCGTTTGGCACCAAGCGCGACGCCGATGGCGTACTGATCAATTTCGATAAGGTTTATTTCGACTACCTTCAGCCCGCACTCGAAGCTGCCGGCTTGGA
>JAYUQF010000200.1:0-4585 GCA_043756885.1 Pseudomonadota bacterium | reverse complement strand
CGCGTCGATTTTATGCGCGATGAGCAAGGGCAGTTATGGCTGATTGAATTGAACACGGTGCCCGGCATGACAGATCACTCGCTGGTACCGATGGCGGCGCGTCAGGCCGGCTGGTCTTTTGAAGAGCTTGTAGTGGCAATTCTGATCTCCAGTCGTGCACGAGAAGTCCGTTCATGAGTCACGCCGTGCCCAAAACTGGCGAGACCAAACCCTCGACGACATCGCTGACGATGATTGCCTTCGTGTGCATGGTCGTGACAACCGTAATCGGCGTCGTATGGATCGCCCGTGAGCTGTCTGACCCTGCGGCACTACCCATCCGGCGCGTGATGGTGGAGGGAGAGTTCAAACATCTCACTACCGAACATGTGCAGCATGCGGTGGCAGATGCGGTGCATGCCGGTTTTTTTGGTGTTGATGTCTCCGACATTCGGAACTTGTTGCACGATGAGGCCTGGATCCGCGAGGCCAACGTCAGCCGTATGTGGCCCGATGGGCTGCACGTCACCATAGTCGAACAGGTACCGGTCGCGCGCTGGGGTGATTACGGGCTCTTGAACGAGCGTGCGGATGTGTTCGTCCCTACCGCAGAAGATTTGCCGCGTGATCTGGCGCAACTTAACGGTCCGCTGGGTTCGGAACAGGAAGTGCTTGAGCGATTTGGCTACATACGCGAGCAATTGGCGCAGGTTGGACTCAAATCAGTCGGGCTGGTCTTGTCCGACCGACGCGCATGGACCATTACGCTTGAAGGCGGTCGCGAGATCCTGCTGGGACGGCGCGATCTGGAGCAGCGTCTGGCGCGCTTCAAGTGGGGATATAGCAAAGGTTTGAACGCCGCCTGGGAGCGCATCGGTCATGTCGACATGCGTTACACCAACGGATTCGCTGTGGGCGAACGCGGTTTAGTGAGAAGGAACGGTTGAAATGAATGGGTTGCGGATTAAAACCAGCTTTGCGCGAACGCGTGAGGCCCTGACATGATGGTGAAGAAGCCGGACAAAAAGCTTCTGGTCGGGCTCGATATCGGCACTTCGAAAGTGGTGGCGATTGTCGGTGAGATCTCGTCGGACGGGTCCATTGAAGTGGTGGGTCTGGGTTCCCATCCATCGCGCGGCTTGAAAAAAGGTGTGGTCGTCAACATTGAATCGACCGTGCAATCGATTCAGCGTGCAATCGAAGAAGCCGAGCTTATGGCTGGCTGCGAGATCCATTCGGTCTACGCGGGTATCGCGGGCGGACACATTCGTAGCCTTAACTCCCATGGCATCGTCGCCATCCGCGACAACGAAGTCACCCACAATGATGTTGAACGTGTCATTGACGCTGCGCGTGCGGTGGCGATTCCGGCCGATCAAAAGATCCTGCATATCCTGCCGCAGGAATTCATCATCGACGGACAAGAAGGCATACGCGAACCGATCGGTATGTCGGGTGTGCGCCTCGAGTCGCGTGTGCATATGGTCACCGGCGCGGTGTCAGCGGCGCAGAATATCGTCAAGTGTGTGCGCCGCTGCGGACTGGAGGTTGATGACATCATTTTGCAGCAACTGGCCTCGTCCTACGCCGTTCTGACCGAAGACGAAAAGGATTTGGGCGTGTGCTTGTGCGATATCGGAGGTGGTACTACTGACATTGCGGTTTTTGTCCATGGCGCCATTCATCATTCAGCGGTGATCCCGATCGCCGGTGACCAGGTGACAAACGACATCGCGGTCGCGCTGCGCACGCCAACTCACCATGCCGAGGACATCAAGATCCGCTACGCATGTGCGCTTACGCAACTGGCGAACCCCGACGAGACCATCGAGGTGCCGAGTGTCGGCGATCGTCCGCCGCGACGTTTACTGCGGCAGACCTTGGCAGAAGTGGTCGAGCCGCGGTACGAGGAGTTATTCAGTCTGGTCGCGGCCGAGCTCAAGCGCAGCGGATTTGAGGAGATGATGGCAGCCGGTGTGGTACTGACCGGTGGCGGTTCAAAGATGGAAGGCGTGATCGAACTGGCCGAAGAAGTGTTTCATATGCCGGTCAGGCTTGGTACGCCGCAATATGTGGCTGGCTTGGTCGATGTTGTGCGCAATCCGATCTACGCCACCGGAGTTGGTCTTTTGTTGTTTGGTAATCAGGCTGGCGCTGGCTTTACGCAGCCTTCGCGCTTCGATTCCACAAATGGGATCTGGGAGCGCATGAAAAATTGGTTCCATGGTAATTTCTAGGCGTCTTCGCGACTGGCCGGCAGGTCAGAAGCACAAGTTCGCCAACGCTGGTTGAAACGAAATAGATAACAGTCACCCATCCCTATGCGGGATGGATAGTAGACGGAGGGAAGACGATGTTTGAACTCATGGATTCTTACAGCCAACAGGCAGTCATCAAAGTGATTGGTGTAGGCGGCGGTGGTGGCAATGCGGTTCTGCACATGCTGAGTGCGCAAATCGAAGGTGTCGATTTCATTTGTGCAAATACAGATGCGCAGGTGTTGAGGAATTCGCCGGTTAAAACCACGCTACAGCTTGGCGCGGATATCACCAAGGGATTGGGAGCTGGAGCCAATCCTGATATCGGCAAGCGCGCAGCAATGGATGACCGCGATCGCATCACGGATGTGCTTGAAGGCTCGGATATGATTTTCATTACGGCTGGCATGGGCGGCGGCACAGGCACGGGCGCCGCACCTGTGGTGGCGCAAATCGCCAAGGAAATGGGCATCTTGACGGTGGCGGTTGTGACCCGACCGTTTCCGTTCGAGGGTAAGAAGCGCGCCGCGATTGCCGACCAGGGCATTAGGGAGCTGGCGCAGTACGTTGATTCCCTGATAACCATCCCTAATGAGAAGTTGTTGTCGGTGCTCGGCCGTGACATCAGTCTGCTGGATGCGTTCAAGGCAGCCAACGACGTGCTGCTAGGCGCCGTACAGGGCATTGCGGAACTTATCACCAACCCGGGTTTAATTAACGTTGACTTCGCCGACGTGCGCACTGTGATGTCCGAGATGGGTATGGCGATGATGGGGTCCGGCAGCGCCCGAGGTCAGGATCGTGCCCGTATCGCCGCCGAGTCGGCGATCTCCAGCCCACTGCTGGAAGACATCAATCTTTCAGGGGCGAAGGGCATTCTGGTTAACGTGACCTCGGGGCCTGATCTCAAGATGGGTGACTTTGAGGAAGTGGGTAATACCGTGCGGGCCTTTGCTTCGGACAATGCCACGGTCGTGGTGGGAACCGTCATTGACGAAAACATGCAAGACGAAATCCGTGTCACAGTGGTCGCAACTGGCATCGGCAGCGAACAGCGCTTGAAGGATGAGCTGGTACCCCCAGCCGTCGTGCAGCAGGTAGCAACTCCAGCGGCCGCGGCAACAGGCACCACCAGTTCGCGCCGCAGCGATGAAGAGTCTGACTTCCGGCGCCTGGACCGGCCCAAGGTGATACGCAATCGCGACGAGCGTGTCTTGTCAGACCTGAACGACGGCAACACTGACTACCTCGATATCCCGGCGTTTCTGCGCCGCCAGGCCGATTGAGTAATCTTCGTGCATGGTGGGGCTCTCGGTGAAGGGCGGGCTTGGCCGTCCTGCGAATAAGGACTGGGTTATCAAGCCTATACGGAGGTGTGTTATATTTCTGACCCGAAAGTCGGCCCTCCCCCTCGAGATGCGGAGCACATGATCAAACAACGTACCCTGAAAAACGTGATTCGGGCGACAGGCGTCGGCTTGCACACGGGTCGCAAGGTATTTTTGACCTTGCGACCAGCGCCCGTCGACACCGGTATCGTATTTCGTCGTGACGATCTAAAACCGGTGGTGGAAATCGTCGCGCGGGCCGAAAATGTCGGCGACACCAGTCTTTCGACCAGCTTGGTCAAAGACAATGTCCGCATCTCGACTGTCGAGCATTTGTTATCGGCTTTTGCGGGCCTCGGCATCGATAATGCTTTTGTGGATCTCAGCGCCTCTGAAGTGCCGATCATGGACGGCAGCGCAGGGCCGTTTGTTTTTCTTATTCAGTCAGCTGGTATCGCAGACCAGAATAAGGCCAAGAAATATTTACGCATCAAGCGCCAGATCTCGGTGCGTGATGGCGATAAATGGGCACGCTTCGAACCGTTCAATGGCTTCAAGGTTTCGTTTGCCATCGAATTTGACCATCCGTACTTCAATCAGCGTAGTAAACACGCCGAGATCGACTTTTCGACCACTAGTTTTGTTAAGGAAGTAGCGCGCGCACGGACATTTGGCTTCATGCGAGACGTCGAGATCCTGCGCGAGCAAAACCTAGCCCTGGGCGGCAGCTTGGACAACGCGGTGGTAGTGGATGACTACCGGGTGTTGAACGAGGATGGCCTGCGCTACGAGGACGAATTTGTCAAGCATAAGATCCTCGATGCAATCGGAGATCTCTATCTGCTCGGGCATAGTTTGATCGGCGCCTTCCACGGCTATAAGTCCGGTCACGAGCTGAATAATCGACTGCTGCGCAAAATATTGGCGACCAAAGACGCCTTCGAACTGGTGTCATTTGAAGGCGAAGAAAGTGCGCCATTCTCCTTCATGCAAGCCATCCCCGGCGTTTGAGCTCGACGC
>JAYUQF010000199.1:0-1812 GCA_043756885.1 Pseudomonadota bacterium | reverse complement strand
ATTAGGGGAGTGTCATGAGCAAAGATCTTTTTGATTTGTCCGGTAAAGTGGCATTAATCACCGGTGGCAGCCGGGGCCTGGGACGACAAATGGCGCTGGCGTTTGCCGAGCGTGGTGCCGATGTTGCGGTAGTCAGCCGCAAACTTGAACAATGCCAGGCGGTCGCCGCTGAGATTGAGACACTGGGACGCAAGGCTTTGGCCTTGTCCTGCCATGTGGGTCGCTGGGACGACTTGGCCACGATGGTCGACGCGGTTTATGGCCATTTCGGCAAGATTGATATCCTGGTCAACAACGCCGGTTTGTCGCCGCTGTATCCGTCACTGGACCAGGTGACCGAAGATCTGTTCGATAAAGTCGTTGCGATCAATCTCAAGGGCCCGTTCCGCCTCATGGGCCTTATCGCACCGCGTATGCAGGCCACCGGCGGCGGCACGATAATCAATATTTCCAGCACCGCGGCCATGACACCGAGCCCAGGATCGCAACCCTATGGAGCAGCCAAAGCGGGCCTCAATGCCATTACGCGGGCGTTTGCCCATGGTTATGGCCCAGATGTACGGGTCAACTGCATCATGGCTGGGCCGTTTCTGACAGACATTTCCAAAGCCTGGGACATGGAAAGCTTTGGCCAGCGCGCGTCGCGCATGGCTTTGCAACGCGGCGGCCAACCCCAGGAGATCGTGGGCGCGGCCTTGTATTTTGCGAGCGCAGCTTCGAGCTTCACGACCGGCTCGATTTTGCCGGTTGATGGTGGCTGGCTTGGAAGCGATGACTGAGCACGGGCAGAACTTGTCGATGGACTACAGATCAGGCGATGTGCGAAATCGCGTCCGCGATTTCAATACTTAACATAATATACATTATGCGAACTTATGTAGCCGGGCAGACCAGTCAGTGAGTCGTGGTGCTGCGCAAGTCCGCTGGCCCACAAGCTGCCAGATTTCAGGCGGACGGGACTCTGACGCTTTTTGTTATTCGCCACCTGATTAGTGCGCAAACATGACCGTCGTGCCCGCCAACGGGACGCTGGCAATTCCTCAGCACCGGCACAAACCTAACCGCACCTAAAACGGGACAAGCGGACCGCGAGGAACGATGCCGGTTGGATTGATAGTCTTGTGACTGCCAAAGTAATGACCTTTGATGTGTGCGAGGTCGACGGTGTCGGCAATGCCGGTCACTGCGTATAAGCGCAACATCAAGTCATGCAGTGCCGGATAATCCTGAATGCGCCTCAAATTACATTTGAAGTGGTAGTGATAAACGGCATCAAAGCGAATAAGCGTGGTGAACAAGCGCCAGTCGGCTTCGGTCACTGAATTTCCGCACAGGTAAGGCCGATTCCCCAGGCGCGCTTCCAGCCAGTCCAAGGTCTCAAACAGTTCCACCACCGCGTCATCGTAGGCCGCCTGCGTGGTGGCGAAACCGGCACGGTAAACACCGTTATTAACGGTCTCGTATACACGCGCGTTGACGGTGTCTATCTCAGCACGCAGATGCTGCGGGTAGTAGTCGCCCGGCAAGGCGCCACAGCCATCAAATGCCGAGTTAAACATGCGGATAATTTCTGAGGATTCGTTGCTCACTATTGTTTGACGTTGTTTATCCCACAACACAGGAATTGTTACGCGGCCAGAATAGTTCGGCTGCGCTGCGGTATAGATCTGGTGCATGAAATCCGCGCCATGAATGGGATCTGCAACAACACTCGGCCCTGGCGCGAAACTCCAACCGTGTTCGGCCATATGCCAATGCACGACAGAAACTGAAATGTGTTGTTCCAAGCCTTTCAGGCGACGAAATATCAGG
>JAYUQF010000198.1:0-1813 GCA_043756885.1 Pseudomonadota bacterium | reverse complement strand
CTGCTTTATTGCGCCCGGGGTGATCCTGATGCCGAGTTACGTAAATATTGGCGCCTATGTCGATTCTGGCACCATGGTCGACACTTGGGCGACCGTCGGATCCTGCGCACAGATCGGCAAGAACGTTCATTTGTCGGGCGGTGTCGGTATCGGCGGAGTGCTGGAACCGGTGCAGGCATCACCCACCATTATCGAAGACAACTGCTTTATTGGCGCCCGTTCAGAGGTGGTCGAAGGTGTAATTGTCGGAGCTGGCTCAGTGATTTCGATGGGCGTCTATATCGGCCAAAGCACCAAGATCTACGACCGCGAAACACGCACGGTAAGCTACGGTTACATCCCGCCAGGTTCAGTGGTGGTGTCAGGAAATCTACCGGCAGATGACGGCAGTCACAGTCTTTATTGTGCGGTCATCGTGAAGCGGGTCGATGCCAAGACCCGCGCCAAAACAGCAATTAACGAGTTGTTGCGCGAGATCTAGTCGGCGCGCGAAATGTGCAACGCAGCGTGAAGCTCAGGCTGCGGCTTCTGCGATGGCGCCACGCGCGGCGGTTTCGACCTTACGCGCGATGTCCTTGGCCAGTTCTTCGACCAAGGCCGAGTCCCGTCCCTCCACCATCACACGCACAACCGGCTCGGTGCCGGAAGGCCTGAGCAAGACCCTGCCACTGTTGGCCAGACGCGCTTCAGCCTGTGCCACAGCGCGCTGCACGTCGGGCAACACCATTACGTCGACCTTGCTTTCCATGCGCACGTTGATCAGTGTCTGCGGGCATTTCTGCATGCCGCTTTTGAGGTCGTAAAGGCTTTGTTCGCCGCCAATCATCGCATCCAATACCTGCAGCGCCGATATGATCCCATCGCCGGTGGTGGTGAGATCGAGGCAGATAATGTGCCCAGAAGACTCACCTCCCAGCGACCAGCCACCTTCGCGCAGGCGCTCGAGGATGTAGCGGTCGCCCACTTTGGCCCGCTCGAATCCGAGGCCGATGGTGCGGATCGCCTGCTCGAGACCAAGATTGCTCATCTGCGTGCCAACCACGCTGCCGCGCAGTTGGCCAGTCTGCTGACGACGTCGCGCGATGATGAAGGTTAATTCATCACCATCGACCAACTCACCTTTGGCATCGACCATGATCAGACGGTCACCGTCTCCGTCCAAAGCGACGCCTACATCAGCGCCTTGTTTGAGCACTGCCGCTTGCAAGGCGGCGGGATCGGTCGCGCCACATTCGTGATTGATGTTATATCCGTCGGGCGTGTTGCCAAGCGTAGTCACCTGCGCGCCGAGTTCAGAAAAAACGGCTGGTGCGACGTGGTAGGTCGCGCCATTTGCGCAATCGACGACCATTTTCAGGCCGTCCAGATTAACGCCCGATCGAATGGTGCCTTTGCAAAATTCGATATAACGACCAGCGGCATCTTCGACGCGGCGGGCTTTACCCAGCTCACGTGAAGTGACGGTCGCCATTGGACGGTCCAGCTCGGCTTCTATCTCGAGTTCAATGTCGTCTGGCAACTTGGTGCCCGCATGGGAAAAAAACTTGATGCCGTTATCATCAAAGGGATTGTGCGAAGCACTGATCACGATACCCGCCTGGGCGTGAAAGGTTCGCGTCAGGTAGGCGATCCCTGGCGTCGGCATCGGCCCCAACAGGTGGATATCGATCCCCGCTGCCGACAGACCCGCTTCCAAAGCCGACTCGAACATATAGCCCGAGACGCGCGTGTCCTTGCCGATCAGCACCTTCTGCCGTCCAGGGGCGTGAGCGCTCAGTACCCGGCCCGCCGCCCAGCCCAGCTTCATGACGAA
>JAYUQF010000197.1:0-4613 GCA_043756885.1 Pseudomonadota bacterium | reverse complement strand
TTGTCAGCGACGATCGCGGCACGGTGAATGCACTACGTGAGCGTCTGGCCAACATCAAGTTACCGCGCGGGCTGACAAGCTCGCCGCAGGTAGACGACTGGGCCATCGTCGGCGATGGCGCTTATGTACGCGACAAGATAGCCGCGTACCGCGCAGCGCTGGGTATGTCAAAACTGATCGTGACACGCTTGCGGGTGGAGGGTGTAGCGGAGCCCGTCTTACGCGAATCAATCGCACGCGTAGCGCAATTGATTATTGAACGCTAAGACACAAGCTACGGTGTGATTTAAGCCCGCACAAATTCGCGGATCACACGGCCCGGCCGTTTGCCCGTGTGTTGGCCATCGGCAACGATGACTTCGCCGCCCACCAGGGTCGCGCTGTAACCTTCACTCTTGACGATGAAGCGCCCACCGTTGTGAGGGAAATCGTTGACGTATTGTGGGTGGCAGGTGCCAAGTTTGGCGTAATCAATGACGTTCAGATCGGCGTGCCAGTTTGCTCGGATCTCACCGCGTTCACGCAGACCCAGAACCTGGGCGGGTAACGAGGTCAAGCGCCGCACGGCATCGGGCAAGGTGAACACGCCGCGCTCGCGAGTCAGTTCACTGAGCATGAATGTTGGCGAGTCGGCATCGATCAAATAACCAACATGGGCACCGGCGTCACCGAGTCCCGGCACGCAGTGCTCCATGTTCAGATACGCCCATTGATTTTCAAGATAACCACTGAACATCCACAGGTTGAACAGTTCCTGGCCCTCGGACACGAGCAAACGTTCGATATAAAACTCAATCGGGTCGCGACCGGCCGCCGCCGCCAGCTGAGCAAGGCTGGCCTTGCGATCAAGATCGTAGTTGGGCGCCGCGCCCACGCCCAAGGGATGAACGTGGGATGGGTCGTGGCTGAAACCCACCTGTTGAGCCTGCGCCAGTAAATCTGCGCGCCGTGTGGATTTACATAAAACTTCATAACGCGCCGCGATGTCGGGCAACGCCATCAGCGCAGTCCACGCCGGCGTGTCGAACAGACTGGCCTGGGCCAGTCCAAATAAACCACCACTGGGCCGGCTATGGGTGATGGTCGTAATACGCCGCCCGGCGGCCTGATTACGGCCCAGGAAATCACTCCAGAAAGCCACGTCACCATCACCCTTGGCACGCGCACCACCGGAGAAGATCACCTGGCAACCGAGTTCCGCACCGCGCTCAAAAACACTCAGCTCCGTGCCAAAGCGTGTGCTGAAGTCCGGTGCGGCTTGGAAGACCGCGCCGCGTCCACCGGCATCGACCACGGCGCGCTGGATCGCTTCAATTTCCCGTAATGAAGCATAGGTGCCTGGTGTGCGGCGTCCGTCGGGCACTTTATGGCCCAGGAAGCGCGAGGTCGAAAAGCCGACCGCACCTGCGCTGACCGACTGCCGCACCAGGGCCACGATGTGGGCGAGTTCCCTGTCATCGGCCTGTACACCCTCGTCCATGCTGCGATCGCCCATGGCCTCGAAGCGAATGGCGGAATGACCCGCCAGGCCAACCATATTCAAGGCGGGCTTGAGTGCCTGCAAAGCATCGAGATAACCGCCGTAACTGGTCCAGCTCCAGGGCAGGCCGTCCATGATTGCGTCGGCGGAAATATCCTCGACGGCTTGCATGAGTTCAGCCAGATAACGTCGATTGGCGGGGCTGACTGGCGCAAACGTCACACCACAGTTGCCGATCAAGGCGGTTGTTACACCATGGTAAGTACTCGAACGCAATTGCGGGTCCCAAGCAACCTGGGCATCAAGGTGCGTATGGAGATCAACAAAACCGGGGGTGACGAGTTTGCCGGTGGCGTCAATCGTGGTGGCCGCCAGCGCGCCCGCCAAGTCGCCGATGCGAGTGATGCGTCCATGGTCGATGGCAATGTCGGCGCGCCGGGCCGCTGCGCCGCTACCATCGACGATAGTGCCGCCGGTGATGAGGGTGTCGTGGTTCATTAAGGACCTGCCTATGTTTAAGAGCGCATTTACGAGTGCCGCCAGGTAAATGCATCGTTGGCATCAAGATGCTTGGTTCACGGCCTCGCACTCACACTGCGCGGACTTGGTCTTTTTTCCACGGTGGCAAGCTACGGTGGGCCGCGTGTTTGGGGTCCAGCCGCGTATGACCGATACCAAAATGTCGCTCGCGTAAGGTTTCACCCGTATAGCTGGTCGGCATACGGCCACGCCGTTGCAGTTCGGGCACCACCAGATCGGCAAACTCGGCAAAGCCATGGGGCTGGGTCACGGGTACCAGATTAAAACCATCACAGCCGCTTTCATCCATCCAATGCTCAAGCGCATCGGCTACGGTTTGTGGACTGCCGATAATTTTAGGCATCAGGCTGCCGGTGGCGAGGTAAGCGGCGATTTCATCCAGCGACCATTCGCGCTCCGGATCGATCAGAGTGAAACTTGCCAACAGACTTTGAATGGCGTCGGTTTGCATGTCTTTCAGCGCCTTGCCCGATTCAAGCTGGGCCAGATCGATGCCCACCCAGCCACAGTACAGCGCGAGTGATCCTTCTGAGCTAGCATACTTGCGACAGGTTTCGAGTTTTAACTGGGCTTCGGCATCGGTGGGTGCCACGATGACGGTAATCCCCGGAAAGTATTTAACGTCTTCCCGTCGCCGGCCTTCGGCTTGTAAAGCCGTGGTCAGGCGCTCGATAGCCGCACGGCAGGCGGGGATGGTGGGATCCATGGCAAATATGGCTTCGGCGTGGCGCGCGGCAAAGCGCAAACCGCGGCCCGATGCGCCGGCCTGATATAACACCGGTGTGCGTTGTCGTGAGGGTTCGCACATATGCGGGCCGGGCACGTCGAAGTATTGGCCTTTAAAATTGATCTCATGCACTTTATTGGGATCGATGAGTGTGTCGTTTTCACGATCACGCACCATCGCATCTTCTTCCCAGGAGTGTTCCCACAACTGGTAACACACGTCCATGTATTCATCGGCGCGGTCATAACGCTCGTCATGGGACATCATCTCGCCCAGGCCAAAGTTGGCATTGGCGTCGGCCAGATAAGAAGTGACGATATTCCAGGCCACGCGTCCGTCGGTCAAATGATCCAAAGTCGAGAACAACTTGGCGGTGTGGTAGGGCGGGTAATAGCTGGTGCTGTAGGTCGTGGCAAAACCGAGGTGGCGGGTGGCCGCCGCCATGGCCGAGATCACCAGCGAAGGATCGTTACTCGGAAATTGTGTGCCGTGGCGCACCGCAGCCTCGCGCGAGCCACGATAAACGCTATAGGTGCCATGTACATCGGCGAGAAACAGGGTGTCGAAAAAACCCGCTTCGAGGATGCGCGCCAGCTCCACCCAATAATGCACGCTGCGATAACCATCAAGGGGCCGGTCAAGTGGGTGTTTCCACTGGCCAATGGAATGGTGGCCAATGCAACACTGTGTGAAGGCGTTCATGTGGATCTGTTTTTTCATTGTTCCCCTGCCTCACCCTCGCAGCCCGTTTTCGCCGCTCTTATGCCTTAAACCGGCGCCACTTTGTCCTGAGTCTTGTTTTCAAAGTCACTGGCTTCATGGCGCTCATGTAATTGGCTGGCGGGTTCACCCCAGCTGCGGTTGACCATGCGCCCACGTTGCACTGCCGGCCGCGCGGCGATGGCATCGGTCCAGCGTTGCACGTGTTGGTAGTGTTGCACCTGTAAAAACTCGCCCGCTTCATACAGCAGGCCTTTAGCCAGCGCGCCATACCAGGGCCAGATGGCCATGTCGGCGATTGAATAATCGGCGCCGGTCATAAATTCATTCTCAGCAAGATGGCGATCAAGCACATCCAGTTGGCGCTTCACTTCCATCGCGAAGCGATCGATGGCGTATTCAATCTTGCTCGGTGCATAGGCATAAAAGTGACCAAAGCCGCCCCCCAGATAAGGCGCGCTGCCCATCTGCCAGAACAACCACGACAGGCACTCGGCGCGGGCTTCGCCGTGTTTGGGCATGAACGCGTCGAACTTCTCCGCCAGATGCATGAGGATGGCAGCCGATTCAAAGACGCGCACGGGTTTGGCGCCGCTGTGGTCGACCAGCGCCGGAATTTTTGAATTGGGATTGGCATCAACAAAACCACTGCCAAACTGAGCGCCGGTTTGAATCGGGATCAGCCAGGCATCGTATTCGGCGCCACCATGACCCAGCGCCAAGAGCTCTTCCAGCATCACGGTGACCTTGACGCCATTGGGTGTCGCCAGCGAATAGAGCTGCAAGGGATGACGGCCGACGGGTAACGCCTGCTCCTGGGTGGCGCCGGCGATGGGCCGGTTGATGTTGGCAAATTGTCCGCCGTTGGCTTTGTTCCAGATCCAGATCTTGGGTGGGGAGTAGGGCGCCGTTTCAGTCATTGTTTTGATGCTCCGTCTATCGATTGAACAAAGTGAAGTCCGTCTGCACCCCCGCATGTTGGACATGCGCGCAGGGGCAGGTCCTTCGATTATGGTCTACCCCAACGCGCACGCCTATCGGTGGGCCTGGGCGGGCCGGCCACCCGCTATCAAGTTGCCCGAGTGCCTGCCGCTAGCACAGCCAGACGCAGCAGCGAACAGCGATCTGCGCTAACGCTTTTTGCAC
>JAYUQF010000196.1:0-4615 GCA_043756885.1 Pseudomonadota bacterium | reverse complement strand
AATGAGCGCACTCAATGACGAACAATCGATGATGGTCGAGGCAGCACGCCGCTTTGTGCGTGAGCAGATCATCGAACCGCGTTTGGATATGGCGCTTGATCGCAGTGCTGAATTTCCACACGCCATCATCGCAGCGATGGAGGAACAAGGCCTGCTTAATCTGGAGTTCCCCACCGCTATCGGCGGCGCCGGATTGTCTTGCCACGATCACACCCTGGTACTGGAGGAATTAAATTACGGCTGCCTCGGCATCGCCACCTCAGCCCTCACCAACTCGCTGGCTGCCCTGCCACTGCTGCTCGCCGACAACGATGCACTGCGCCGCAAGTATCTGGGCGGTTTGCTCGACAAACCGGGTTACGCCGCTTACGCCTGTTCAGAGCCCGATGCGGGCTCCGATGTTGCTGCCATGAGCACACGCTTCAGCAAAAAAGGTGACACGTATGTCTTGAACGGCCGCAAACGCTGGATCACCAATGCCGATGTCGCAAACTGGTACACCGTATTTGCCCGCGAGCAGGGCACTAGCGGTCATCGTGGCATAGCGATTTTTGTGGTCGACGCCGGTACGCCGGGTTTACGTTGGGAATCGATGATTCACAAACTCGGCCAGCGCGCGTCCCATACCGGTGATGTGGTGTTCGAAGACGTCGAAGTGCCGGCCGCCAATCTAGTGGCCGGTCCTGAGCATGGTTTTAAACTCGCCATGGCTACTTTTGACCGTTCGCGACCGTGGATTGCCGCGGGCGCTTCAGGGGTGATCCGCCGCGCCCGTGACGAAGCCCTGCGTTACGCCACCGAGCGCAAAACGTTTGGCGAACCCATCGTCAACCATCAGATGGTCGCGGCGATGCTGGCGGATATGGAGATCAGCTACCTCGCCACGCGCCTGCTGTGCCTGTATGCCGCCAGTGAAGTGGATCGCGGCAATCTACGTGGTAGCCATAGCGCCTGTGCCAAGGCCTTTGGCGGTGATGCCGCCATGAAGGTCACTACCGATGCGGTGCAGATCTTTGGCGGTTATGGTTACACCCAGGACTTCGTCGTCGAGAAGTTGATGCGCGATGCCAAGCTGCTGCAGATCTATGAGGGCACCTCGCAAATCCAACGCCTGGTGATTTCGCGCGACATGGTGCGCACGCTTGGGGCTTGAATCCTGGGACACGCCGGCAAGTTTGAAGTGAGCCGTGTTGAGACCCTGTTGAGGCAGGTTTAACTACCTTGCTTCTTTTATTCAGTCAAAGGCCTCCGTGCTTGCATATAGCCTGAGATGCAGTCATTGGGCCAACGGCCGCTACAGCATTTGTGCTCGCCGTGGACGGCACTCAAGCCGAGCGATGTGCGCGGTAATGAACAGTGCGGCGTGCTTACACTACACTAGGATCATCGAATCAGGCCGCAACTGCGCGTAGGGATTGAAGTTCAACATGGCAGCACTACCGGACGACGACGCGCAGGAAACCCAGGAATGGCTTGATGCCCTCGACGGGGTCATCGATATCGAAGGCATCGAACGCAGTCACTATCTGCTCGAGCGCCTGATCGACAAAGCACGACGTTCAGGCGTCAACCTGCCCTACTCGGCCAAAACCGCCTACATCAACACCATTCCCTCTCAACGTGAGGCCTACACGCCGGGCGATCCCGAGCTGGAATGGAAGATCCGCTCTATTAATCGCTGGAACGCCCTGGCAATGGTGGTGAAGGCTAATCGTAAAAACAGCGAGCTGGGCGGGCACATCGCGAGCTATGCCAGTGCGGCAACCCTTTACGAAGTGGGCTACAACCATTTCTGGCATGCGCCCTCGGCCTCCCATGGCGGCGATATGGTGTTTTTTCAGGGGCATTCGTCACCCGGCATCTATGCACGCGCCTATTTGCTTGGCCTGTTGAGCGAAGAGCAATTGGATAACTTCCGCCAGGAAGTGGATGGCAAGGGCCTGAGCTCTTATCCGCACCCGTGGTTAATGCCCGGTTTCTGGCAATTCCCCACCGTGTCGATGGGCTTGGGGCCGATCATGGCCATCTACCAAGCGCGTTTCATGCGTTATCTCGAAAATCGTGAGCTGCTACCTCGCCAAAGTCGCAAGGTGTGGGCCTTCATAGGCGACGGCGAAATGGACGAGCCGGAATCTTTCGGCGCAGCGGCGCTCGCCTCTCGCGAAAAACTCGACAACCTAATATTTGTCATTAACTGCAATCTGCAGCGCCTCGACGGCCCGGTGCGCGGCAACGCCAAAATCATTCAGGAATTGGAATCGGATTTCCGCGGTGCCGGCTGGAACGTCATCAAAGTTATCTGGGGCTCAGGCTGGGACGCCCTGTTGGCGCGCGACACAAAGGGCTTGTTACTACAGCGCATGGAAGAAGCCGTCGACGGCGAGTACCAGGCCTACAAAGCCTCCAACGGCGCTTACGTGCGCGAGCACTTCTTCGGCAAGTATCCTGAACTGAAAGCCATGGTCGCCGCCATGAGCGATGACGATATCTGGCGGTTGTCCCGCGGTGGGCATGATCCGCACAAAGTATTTGCCGCCTATACCGCGGCTGTCGCTCATAACGGCCAGCCCACCGTCATCCTGTGCAAAACCGTCAAGGGTTATGGCATGGGCGAGGCCGGCGAAGCCAAGAACATCACCCATTCCCAGAAGAAGATGGGTGAAGACGCCCTCAAGGCTTTTCGCGATCGTTTTAATATTCCAGTGCCCGATGATCAGATAGCCGACGCGCCCTATTACCGCCCGGCCGAAAACAGCCCCGAGATGGTTTATCTGCGCGAGCGCACCGCAGCGATGGGCGGCTTTTTACCCCAACGTCGGCAGCGCGCCGAAGCGCTGGTGATTCCTGATATCAAGATTTTTGATGCCGTGCTGGAAGGTTCCGGTGAGCGCGAGATCTCGACCACCATGGCCTTTGTGCGGCTGTTGAACGCACTCGTGCGTGACAAACAACTGGGTCAAAGGGTCGTGCCGATTGTGCCGGACGAAGCCCGCACATTCGGCATGGAGGGCATGTTCCGTCAGCTCGGCATTTATTCGGCAGTCGGCCAGCTCTACGAGCCGGTTGATCACGATCAGGTCATGTACTACCGCGAGGACATTCGCGGTCAGATCCTTGAAGAAGGCATCACTGAAGCGGGTGGCATGTGTTCCTGGATTGCCGCTGCCACGGCCTATTCAAACCATGGCATGCAGATGATCCCGTTTTTCATTTATTACTCAATGTTTGGCTTTCAGCGTATAGGCGATCTCGCCTGGGCGGCGGGCGACATGCAGGCGCGTGGTTTTATGCTCGGTGGTACTGCCGGGCGTACTACGCTCTCAGGCGAAGGTCTGCAACATCAAGACGGCCATAGTCATATCCTCGCCTCGACCATTCCGAACTGCGTGAGTTACGACCCGACCTTTGGCTACGAACTCGCTGTCATCATCCATCACGGCATGAAGCGCATGTTCGAGCGCCAAGAAAACGTCTTTTATTACATCACCGTGATGAACGAAGCTTATACCCATCCGGCCATGCCGGTCGGTGTCGAAGAAGACATCGTGCGTGGCATGTATCTGTTCAAAGAAGGTGCCGGCGCCCAGGTGCAATTGCTCGGCAGCGGCACCATCCTGCGCGAAGTGCTGGCCGGCGCGGAACTGCTGCAAGAAGACTTTGGTATAACGTCGAATGTCTGGAGCGTGACCAGTTTTAATGAGCTGCGGCGCGAAGGTCTGGAATGTTCACGCTGGAATATGCTGCATCCGCTGGACACGCCGCGTGTACCCTTTATCAGCCAACGGCTTGGCGCCTATCGGGGCCCGAGTGTTGCTGCTACCGATTACATTCGCGCGTATGCGGGCCAGGTGCGCGAATACGTGCCGGGCCGCTATCGTGTGTTAGGCACCGATGGTTTTGGGCGCTCGGATTCACGCAACAAACTGCGCCAGTATTTCGAGGTTAATCGTTATTACGTAGTAGTGGCGGCCTTGAAGGTGCTCGCCGATGACGGCGTGGTGCCGGCGCAGAAGGTCGCCGACGCGATAACGAAGTACGGGATCAATCCCGACAAACCCAACCCGATGAACCAGTAGAGCAGCGCCGTGAGCAGCCAAGTCGAAGTACGGGTGCCGGATATCGGTGATTTTGATCACGTCGACGTCATCGATATCCTGGTGAAACCGGGTGATGTCATTAAACCCGAAGATCCACTGATCACACTGGAAAGCGAGAAGGCGACCATGGACATTCCGGCGCCTGCCGGTGGCACGGTGCTCGCTATCAATGTTGCGGTTGGTGATCAGATTGGTGAGGGCGCATTGATCCTTACACTGCTGCCCGCAGAGGGTGCTACAGCGGTTAGCCAAGTGCTCGCCGTAACACCGACGGCTGCGCCGCCCCCCGCAGCCGCAGCGCCGGCCGTCGCACCTGTTGCGCCAGCTGCGCCTCTACCCGCCGTCGTGCCCACCATCACCAGCAGTGCGCAGTCCAGCACCATCGAAATTCGCATTCCCGATATTGGCGATTTTGATCACGTCGATGTCATCGACATTATCGTCAAAGCTGGCGACACGGTGCGCATGGAAGACCCGCTACTGACGGTCGAAAGCGAAAAAGCCACGATGGATATTCC
>JAYUQF010000195.1:0-1822 GCA_043756885.1 Pseudomonadota bacterium | reverse complement strand
TGTCCGACGCTGTGGCGTGGCGTGTTGTTGACACCCGAAATGGCGGCCCGGGCACTTGCACATCACAGCCCGCGACCCGGCCGGGCTGGAGAAACCCGCGCGCGGTGAAATGTTCAGTAGCCAAGACATCGGCGCAGCTGCGCAGCGGCGAGACGATCAGATTATGTTCCAGAGCGAGCGCTTCAAGTTCAGCCATGGTGTGCTGCGCGAGCCAGGGCAATACCCGCGCATCCACTTCTTCGGGATAGTGTTTGCCCATGGCGCGCAGATCCTGATAACGCGGCTCGAATGCCCAGGCTGGGTTGCCCATCACTTGCACCAGCCGGTTCCATTCTTCGCGCGTGCGCCCGCAGACACACACCGCGCCGTCCTTACACGGCAGGATTGCATAAGGATAAGCACCACCGGAGCCAAACGGTCGGCGGCCGTTGCGCTGCCATTGCAGCCCATGGTGGATATAGAGCCGCGCATTGCCGGCAACATAGGTCACGAGCACATCGGCCAGCGCGATATCCACCAATTGGCCATGACCACTGGCATCGCGTGCATTGAGCGCGAGCAGACACGCTGCCGCCAGCATGGCGCCACCCTGATGCTCCGTCACACCCGGCGGCAAGGTGAGCGGCGCGCGCCCAGGTTCACCGAGCGACCATGCCACTGCACTCAAAGCTTGGGCGTCGAGTGCGCTCGCCGGCAGATCGGCATTAGGGCCGACCAGGCCGAAGGGTGAGACAACACCCACGATGAGATGCGGCAGTGTGGTGCGCAAGTTCGCCAGCGCACCGTAACGCATGCTGAGCGCGTGGGGTGCATCGCAGATCAGAATATCAACACCCGCCAGTCGCTGCGTGCACTGCGTGGCGCACGCGGGCACAACTTCGCAGTGTTTGCCCTGTGCCAGAGCTTCAATTGCGAGCTGCAGCGGATCAGCGGCCGACGACGTGGACGGACTTGTGATGTCATCAACCCAGCATGTGACCTGCGCGCCCAGACGCGCCAATAACCAAGCGCCATAAGCCGCCGCGAGGCCACTGCCGGCCGCGGCATATTCAACAACTCGAATACCGGCAGCCTCGCCAGCCGCTTGGGGCTGCCCTTGCAACTTGTCAGATCCCGTCATAGCGGTAACACTCGCCGCGTGCCTTGACCATCAGAGCGCTCCACTTTGACCGTGAATGGTGTGCTGTGCAGGCCGTGATTCTACCCGAGCCGTTGAACTTCAAGAGATGACTATGGTGAGCACAGACTCATCGCCTTTCCAACCGCTGGCGAACATTCGTGTCCTGGATTTTTCCAAGGTGCTGGCCGGCCCATTATGCAGTCAATATCTGGCCGATATGGGCGCCGAGGTCATCAAGGTTGAAGCACCGGGTGGTGACGATACGCGCCAATGGCCACCTTTCGAAGGCGACGAAGGTACGGTGTTTCTGGCCGTCAATCGTAACAAGCGTAGCTTGGCGCTGGACCTCAAAACACCCGCAGGGCTGGCTATTTGTCAGCGCCTGGCCGCGGCCGCCGATGTTGTAATCGAAAGTTATGGCCCCGGCGTGGCAACCCGCCTTGGCCTCGGCGAGCCAGCTCTGCGCGCAGTAAATCCGCGCCTGGTTTACTGCAGCATCTCAGGCTACGGCACACGCGGCCCTATGCAACACGGCAAGGGTTTTGATCTCATCGCGCAATCCTTCACCGGCATGTTGTCGATCACCGGCGAAGTCGGCGGACCTCCGGTGCGCAGTCCGTTTTCGCCCATCGATCAGGGCACCGGCATGAATGCCGTGATCGGCATCATGGGCGCACTCCTGCAGCGTGGACAAAGTGGGTT
>JAYUQF010000194.1:0-4619 GCA_043756885.1 Pseudomonadota bacterium | reverse complement strand
GATCCAGGTCATGAGTGGTCCCTGACCACCGCCGCGCAAGCTGTCGCGAAACTGTCCACGTTTGGCACTGGCTGTGGCGGTGCTTGGTTTGGGTTTGGCGCTGGCCGCAGGTTGGCTGGGCCTGTCCGGCACTTTCACTTCCACACTAGGGGGGGGGGCTTCTACCGTGGGCGCCGCGTCGCTATCCACGCCCGGTGTTGGTGCTTCGATTTCTATATCGGTCGACGGTGCCTGACCCGACTGTTGTTGCACAAACCAGAAACCGCCTCCACCCACTGCGACAATTGCCAGCACCAATGCCGCAATAATGCCGCCGGAAAACTTGCGCGGTGCTTCATCATTAACCGGCAAGCTCGTGCGCGCGGCGCTTACCGTTGGGCGGGCTGGCGCTACTTCTTCCAAGCGCGGCGCTGGCGCAGCGACGATTTCGAGCACTGCTTCAGCTTTCTCGGTGACGTCAACCACGATGACGGTCGTATTGTCCTGGCGCGGCGCGCCAGCGCCATCAACGGCCTGCAAAAGCGCCTCAACACAGGCTTTAGGTGCCGAATTAGCCTTACAGATGCTGATAATTTCTGGATGATCGAGCGTATCCAGGCCGTCGCTGGAGAGAATCAGGCGGTCGCCCCGCTTAAGGGCCAGGGGCGACTCCGGGCAATCAATCTCGGCAATATCGTCGCCTGTCAGGGCGCTCATCAACATATTGCGCGAAAAGCCGGCCTCGGCTTCCACCGGTGTGCCGGCCTCGGCCATACGGTCTAAAAAACCACCGTAGCTATGATCGGCGTTCTTTTTGGTCAGGGTACCGTTACGCAAGAGGTAAAGATGGCTATCGCCAACGCTGACCCAGCGCAGCTGGCCGCGTTCCAACACACACGCGACCAGTGTGCAGCCCATGCCTTTTAATGCGGCGGTCTCCGACACGGTCGCCGTGATCGAGCCATTCGCCTGCAACACCGCCTCGTAGAGGACGCTGGAAATATTTTCGTTCGGGAAATTTTTCGACAGGTGGCGGTTGAAGGTCTGTACCGCCATATTGCTCGCGACATTGCCGGCGGCGTGCCCGCCCATCCCGTCTGCCACGATGACCATGGAGCCAGCCGAGTCGGCGTCGGCGTCTCCGAGGTGCGTAATCAGGAAGGCATCTTCCTGATAGTCCCGAGCCCCGTCGATCTGCGAACCTGAGATGTCGAAGCTTAAGACGCTCAAAGGCATTTCTCGTTTGAGGTGGTGCTTTACCTTAAGAAGCGGTCGCATGTTAGCAGCGCTATTAGGATTAATAAAGATAGCTCGGCATATGAAGACGGTCGCAAGCCGCTGCGCGAGGGGTGGGTATACTGGGTGCTTGAAGAACCAGTGGTGAGTTTCCAATGCCTGCAAGCGCGCCCTGCGGCCGCGCCCCGATGCGCTCGGTCAGTGTGTCCCGCGGCACCTGGCCGGCTCGCTTATGCATAGCGCCATGATGTCACCCGACGGTGCGTCATCTTCCCCGGCGCACACTTGGGGCGATGCCTTGCGTGCCCTCGAAGCCGAACTCCCTGGCTGTCTGTTAATCGACCAGCGCACGCTGGTCACGGGCATACAAGCGCTGCGACGCAAATTGCGCGGTCGTGGCAGGCGGTTGCGGCCGGGATATGTAGAACGTGCTCTGCGCCAATTGCGCGACCAGTTGACCCGCTCGTGCCAGGTGCGTGAGGCAAGGGCGGCGCTGGCCATGCGTCTCGAATTTCCCCCGGAATTGGTGTTCAGCGCCCATGCCGATGCCATCGCGGCGCTGATCGAGCGGCACCAGGTGGTCATCGTCAGTGGCGAAACCGGCTGCGGAAAATCCACGCAGTTGCCCAAACTGTGTCTGCGTCTCGGCCTTGGCATCAGTGGCCGCATCGGCCATACCCAACCCCGCCGCATCGCTGCGCGCGCGATTGCGCGACGTCTGGCCGAGGAGACGGCCACCCTACCCGGACAACTGGTTGGCCACTGCGTGCGTTTTGACGACAATCTTGAAGCGCTCGCACGGGTCAAAGTCATGACCGACGGCATTCTCTTGAATGAGATCCATGATGACCCCTACCTGGAGCAATACGACGCCCTGATCATTGATGAGGTGCACGAGCGCTCGCTGAATGTCGATTTTCTAGTCGGCTACCTCAAACAGGTATTGGCGGCTCGACCCGCCCTCAAGCTGATCCTGACCTCCGCCACCATTGATGCGGATGTTTTCGAGCGCTTTTTTGACGATGCCGCAAGTTACGTCATTGCCGATCGCGCCCACCCGATCGAAATCCGCTACCGCCCACCAATGGTCGATGACGAGGATGCCATCGATATCGACGAGGCTATTGTCGATGCGGTTCGCGAACTGGACACGCAGGCCTATGGCGACGTGCTGGTGTTTCTACCCGGTGAGCGTGAGATCCGGGCTGCCGCCCAGCGTATCGGCCGGGCTCACTTCGAAAACACCGATGTTTTTACCCTCTACGCGCGCCTCAGCACGGCCCGTCAGGCGCGGATTTTTGAGCCGGGCTCACGGCGACGGCTGATCCTTGCCACCAATATTGCCGAGACGTCGTTAACCGTGCCGCGGGTGCGCCACGTCATCGATACCGGGCTGGCGCGTTTCAGTCGTTACAGTCCGCGCCGTAAGCTGCAGCAATTACCTGTCGAAAAAATTCCCCAGGCCAACGCCGATCAGCGCAGCGGGCGTTGCGGGCGCGAATCGGCCGGTATTTGTATCCGCCTTTACAGCGAGGCGGATTTTCTGACGCGGCGCCAACGGATTGAGCCCGAGATCCAACGCACCAATCTCGCCGGCGTGGTGCTGAAGCTGAAGGCGATGGGCGTGTCCGATGTTGAGGGTTTTGCCTTTGCTGAGCCGCCGTCGATACGGCTGATTAAAGACGCCTACCTGGTCTTGCAGGAGATCGGTGCCTTGGATAACGAGCGCGCGCTGACGGCGCTCGGTGCGCAGTTGGCGCGTTTCCCGCTGGATCCGCGCCTGGCGCGGGTTTTGGATGCGGGCAGCAAGCTGGGTTGTTTAAGCGAATGCCTGGTGATCGTGGCGGCCTTGAGCATGGCCGATCCGCGCGAGCGGCCCCATGAAGCGCGTGAAGCGGCCGATCGTGCTCACGCTGCTTTTGCCGATAAACGTTCGGATTTCATGTGGTTTTTGCGCGCCTGGCCCTTTGCCCGCGAGTTGCGGCTGTTGCCGGGTAAAAAACAGCAGCGTGTTTGTCGCCGGCGTTTTTTGTCGGCGGCACGCATGGCCGAATGGGTGCAACTGCACGACACCCTGGCCAAGCTTGCGCGTGACGCCAGGCTGGCTGCCAACCCACTGCCGGCTACTTATAAAGCGGTCCAGACCGCCATAGCCGCGGGTTTTCTCAGCCAGATTGGTGAGTGGCAGGTCGACCACTACGGCGGCTGCCGCAATGCGAGTTTTCAGCTTCATCCGTCCTCAGTACTGGCACGCCGCGCCGCGCCGTGGGTAGTGGCGGCTGAAGTCATCGAAACCCGCGAACGTTACGCGCGCACCGCGGCGCGCATCGAGCCCCAGTGGTTGGAGCAGGTTGGTGCCCACCTGATCAAACGCAGTTATGAAGCACCCCATTGGGATGTGCGGCGTGGCTGTGTGCGGGCGACCGAGATCCAACGTCTTTACGGCTTGACCGTCAGTCATGCGCGGCTGATTGACTACGCGCGCATCGACGCGCCCACGGCGCGGGCCATTTTTATCGAGGCTGGTCTGCTCGACGGTGAACTGGGTGAAGAACCCGAATTTCTGCTTCGCAACCGTGCACTGCTCAGTGCCATTCGTATTCTTGAAGCGCGGGTACGGCGGCGCGATCTACTGGTCGGGCGTGCTGAACTTCAGGCGTTTTATGCACAGCGGCTGCCAATCTCTATCACCACGCGGCGCGACCTGCTGGCCTGGTTGCGCGACGACGCGTCGCGCATGGCGAGTTTGTGTATGACTGAGCAAGACGTCACCACCGCGCAATTTGGCACGGTGCAGGCCTGGTTGTTTCCTGATCAATTAACGATAGGCGGCACCGACTGCGCGCTTGAGTATCGTTTTGAGCCCGGCCATCCGCGTGATGGCCTGAGTTTGCGCCTGCCACTGGTGTTGCTGCCGCGTTTGTCCGTGATGGCGCTCGATCGCTTAGTGCCAGGCATGTTGAGTGAAAAGATAGCCGCGCTGTTGCGCGCCCTACCTAAGCTCAGGCGGCGTTTGGTGTCGCCTATACGCGAATTTTCAATGGCGAGTGTCGAAGCCCTCGGGCAGCAAACGGGGCCGTTGCCGGCAGCGCTTGCGAATGTCTTGACCCGTATGACGGGACTGCCGTGGTCGCCATCGGCATTTGACGACAGACAACTGGCGCCGCATCTGCGTGCGCTGGTGTTATTAGTTGATGAGGCTGGCGCGGTGCTGGAGGAAACACGCGACATCCCCGCATTACTCGGCATGCGTGGCGCCGAGGCGGTGATCGAGCGGGCCGCGGTTGAGTGGGGTCTTGGTGGGCGCTCGCGTGAGGGTTGGCGCTTCGGCACCATTGCGGAACAAGTTGAGACCAGGGTCGGTGCCCTGCCTTTAATTGGCTTTCCGGCTTTGTGGGAGAGCG
>JAYUQF010000193.1:0-1824 GCA_043756885.1 Pseudomonadota bacterium | reverse complement strand
GCGGATTTACTGTCGAGCTGTCCATCGGCGTGCGCTCGCCAAAAAAGAACAATAGCGTGCCATTTTTACTGCCATCGGCATTGAGCTTTTCAATTAATAGCTCGGCCTTGTCATCAAAGTTGAGTTCTGGTTCGAAGGTGCCGGTCTTATGAAACTCGTATTGCAGGGTCATGGGCCCGGTGATGCCGCGCAGTTGATCCGTCATCCACATGCGAGTTTCAGCTTCCGAGTACTGCACGGCCGCCGCCTGCGCCGCAGCAGTCTCCGCCGCGAGGCTTGGGAGCGCGACACCGAGGGTGAGTCCAAGGGTTAAAAGTAGCCTAATCACTGGCATCGACGTTTGTATCATTGACCACAACGGGCAGCAGCGGCACACCAAAACTTTTGAGAATGGTGTCGATTTCAACCTGATTGTCTTTCAGCAATTTTTCTACCTGCGCCTTCCACAGTTTGTCGCCAAAACGCACAGCCATGACAATCTGGAAGTCGAAGCGTAGACCGGGTTCGTTGTGGAGTGGGATGACACGGATCTGTGCGCCCTTGATTTGCTGAGCGTAATAACCAGCGATCGGTCCCCACAGGAAGGTCAGATTGATTTTATCCTGGACCAGGTCTCGTTCGATGATTTTCCCTGGCGTCTCATCCGCGTCGCCGCTCATGCTTTGGTACGGTGAAACACGCTCCATGAGATCATTCTGCGCCAGCCACTGCGTGGCAGAGCCCTTATCCCAGGCGCCAATACGTAATGCGGCGCGTTGCTCTGGCGTGCTATTGGCGAGATCTTCCTGGGATTGGATGTAATCGAGTCCGCGCCCTTTCACGTAAACCATCGCCCAGGTTGAGCGCATATAGGGCCGTGTGGTCGCGGCCATGTCGAAGTGCTCGACCACACTCAAGACCAGATCACACTTGTAAGAGCCGTCCGGCGTATCGTTGCTGGTCAGGGTATTGCGGATAAAGCCGATGCGCTGCGGGAACCAGACATAGGTGACGGGCAAACCAAGTTGGCGAGCAAACAACGCCGCAATCTGGTTCTCGTAACCCTGCAGTGACCTGTTTGAGGACGGCAGGCTGTTGGGGTCAGCACAGACCTTTAGCGCTGTCCGTGGCACCTGCCCCTCGTCCGCGTGCGAAACGGCGCTCAGAGTGAGACACACCAATACCAGCGCGAGCAGTCTGCAGCTGCACCGGGTTTTAGCCCTGCGGCAGATCTGCGAACAGATGGCGCCGATTAGCATGGCCCTGGATTACTCCGGGATGGTGCCGGCTTCCAAAGCCTGGTCCATTTTTTTGAGCACACGATTGACCATGTTTTTGCCGACTTTGACGTTGGGTAGCGAGGCTTCCAGGGCGGCGCGGTTAACCGGCGGGCGCGCATCACCAACCACCACCACGCCAACCATACCGCTGGTCATATGCGGATTGCATTTGTAAATCCACGCGCCTTCCTTGTCGAGCGTCGCGACGAAGTCTTCCTGGCCGAGCTTGGAAGCCCACGGCGTCGCACCATCGGGAATCATGCCTTCAATGGTCTGGGTATCGTGGCCGATCATGTTTTTGAAGCGGATGGTGTCGCCGGGTTTGGCAAAAATTACCAGCGGCCGCCATTGTGTCACCGCTGCCTGGATGACGTGCTCGTCGGCCCGGGCGAATGAACCCGCCGCCAGCACAATCGCGCCAACACCCGTAAGAACCATCAACTTAAGCATCTGAGCCAGACTCCCATCGCAAAAAAAAGGACATTGATCAACGTCCTTGTCGGTGCTGAAATTTAAACGAACCCTGTGAATTTGTGCTGAATATAACTACGCAGCGCCACACAAC
>JAYUQF010000192.1:0-1826 GCA_043756885.1 Pseudomonadota bacterium | reverse complement strand
GGTTGGCGATGGGCCCCTGAGGCATGACTGCGCTGCGCTGATCGCCTCTGCGCAGCGAGAGGATTGGGTAGAGTTTGCCGGAGAATCGGCGCAGGTCGCGAGCCACATGCGCAGTCTGGATATCTTCGTTTTGCCATCGCTCGCCGAAGGCATCTCAAACACCATTCTTGAAGCCATGGCCAGCGGCTTACCGGTTATTGCGACGGCGGTGGGTGGCAACTGTGAGCTGATCGTTGACGGCGAATCGGGGTGTCTGGTGGCAAGCGATGACGTGCCTGCGCTCAGTGCAGCCATCGAGCGTTATGTTGATGATCGCGACTTGCGCACTCGGCACGGTACTTATGGGCGTTTATTGGTGGAGAGTCGCTACAGTTTGCCGCGCATGCTGTCGAACTACGATGAAGTGTATCGGCGGTTGTCGGCATGAGTGATTGCTACCTGCTGTGGCGCGGGGGTCGCTGCCATCGGTCGAGTTTGTTTTTAATCGATTTGGGAAATAGAGCAGGGCGCCTATGTGTGGCATAGCAGGTATCGTCGACTTGCGCGGGGTCAGTGAGATTGCCGATGGCCTGTTGCGCAGCATGACCGACGCCCTGACCCATCGTGGCCCGGACGAGTCCGGTTATCACCGCGCACCAGGGGTTGGCCTGGGGCATCGTCGCCTTTCAATTATCGATCTGGCCAGCGGCCAACAACCGATGGCCAGTGAAGACCAACGTGTGTGGCTGACCTTTAACGGCGAGATCTACAATTTTCAGGACTTGCGCGCGCAACTCGAAGCAGCAGGTTTCAGTTTCCGCACCCATTCTGATACCGAAGTGTTACTGAACGCATGGCGCCATTGGGGTGAGGATTGTGTGCGGCGACTGCGTGGCATGTTCGCTTTTGCGGTATGGGATGCCAATCGTGAGACGCTGTTCATGGCGCGTGATCATCTCGGCGTCAAACCACTTTATTACGCACTGTTAAACGATGGTCGGCTGTTGTTCGCCTCGGAACTGAAGTCCATCGTGCTGTGTGCGCAGGTGCCGCGTGATATTGACCCCTGCGCTGTGGACGAGTACTTCGCTTACGGGTATGTGCCGGAGCCGCGCACCATTTACCGTGCTGTGGCCAAGCTTGCGCCAGGGCATAGTTTGGCGTTGCGTCGTGGCGCGCCCGTCGCGGCACCCAAATGTTATTGGGATGTGCCGTTTAAGCTCGACAACCAGCTTAAGCTCGATGACGCCGCTGCAGAACTCTTTGCACGCACCCGCGCCGCCGTTGCATCACAAATGGTCGCTGAAGTACCACTGGGGGCATTTCTGTCTGGCGGCGTTGATTCGTCGGCCGTAGTGGCGATGATGGCGGGCCTGCAGAGCACGCCGGTGAACACCTGTTCCATAGGCTTCGATGTGGCGGCCTTCGACGAATCCTCCTACGCCGCGGAAGTTGCCAAACAATATGGCACCACCCATTACGGCCGACAGGTCAATCCCGATGATTTCAGCCTGGTCGAAAAGCTGATCGATCTGTATGACGAACCCTATGCCGACAGCTCCGCCCTGCCAACTTATCGGGTGTGTGAGCTTGCGCGTGAGCGTGTCACGGTAGCCTTGTCCGGCGACGGTGGCGATGAAAATCATGCGGGTTATCGGCGCTACAAGCTGCATATGGCCGAGGAGGCTGTGCGCCGCCTGTTACCGTTGAACGTGCGCCGCGCAGTGTTCGGCCCACTCGGTGCGCTTTATCCAAAAGCCGACTGGGCGCCGCGTGTGTTTCGTGCCAAGACCACCTTTCAAAGTCTGGCGCGCGATTCGGTCGGGGCCTACTTCCATACGATTTCA
>JAYUQF010000191.1:0-13413 GCA_043756885.1 Pseudomonadota bacterium | reverse complement strand
GTTTACCTTCAACGACCCGCTCGACTACGTGGTTTGGAAAGTTGCACGCCATTCAGGGGTGGTGGAAAAACCGACTGCTCTGCAACGCCGCTATCCGTTGTTATTCGGCTGGGGCGTGCTGTGGCGTTTGTATCGCCGCGGCGGATTCCGCTGATGTTACGCGCTTGGCTCGCAATACCCGCACTGCGGCGTGTGCTGCAAAACTTCATGGTCCTGGCAAGCGGGCGAGCCGCAGGCGGGGTGCTGGGCTTTATTGCAACCCTGCTTAGCGCTCGCGCATTGGGTCCGGAAGACTTTGGCGTGGTGGCTTTGATCAGCGCCTACGTGCTGGTGGTGCGTGGCTTCGTCAACATCAAACCGTTTGAGGCTGTGGTGCGTTACGGCGTCGCGCTGGCGGACGATCAGGATCATGAGGGTCTTGCACGCCTGTTACGCGGCTCGCTCCTGCTTGATTGCATCAGTGCGATATCCGGCGCCCTCATCGCTGTTGGCGTCGCGTGTATGGCCGGGCCGCTCATGGGTTGGTCAACTACGACTACCTCGACCGCGATGTGGTACGGCCTGGTTCTGCTGGGCTCCGGCACTGCGACGGCGAGTGGTTCACTGCGAATTTTCGACCGCTTCGACGCTCTCGGTCGCGTGCAGGTGTTAAGCAGCGCGTGGCGCCTCGGCGGTGTGGTGCTGGTCACTGAACTCGGTCTGGCCAGCATAGGCAGCATCGCCGCGGTTTGGGCCAGTGGGCAGTTCGTGCAGTACGCGGCCACCTCGTGGTACGGCGCACAAGTGGTGCTCGCTCGTATGCCTTGGCGACGCCTGCGTGGGCCGTTTGAACTAAACAAGCTGGGCCACAGCCACCCCGGGATCTGGGGGTTTTTAAACGTTCTCTACTGGCAAGCGACCCTCGACCTGGTGCCAAAATCCCTCGGCACTTTGTACGCCGGCGCGCTACTGGGTCCGCAGGGTGCGGCCATGTTTCGTATCGCCCGGGAGTTCGCCAACGTCGTGGCTAAGCCTGCGCTCTTGGTCCGCCAGGCGATCTACCCGGACCTCGCGCGTCTGCACCATCGGCGCGACGCTGCGTTCAAACAAATCATCGTCAGTATGGCTGCCATGATGGGTATACCTGCGCTGGCACTGGCAATCGCATCGCTGTGGCTGGGAGCACCACTTTTGAATCTGACTGTCGGTGCGGGCTTCGTGCCAGCGGCCGGTCTATTGAGCTGGTTGATTGCTGCGGCAACTTTGGAAATGGCGGCCTCGCCCTTGCGACCGGCGGGTTATGCGCTTGGCAATGCCAAAGCAATGCTCGGTGTGCAAGTGCTGGCGTCGCTGGTATTCATCACGGCCTTTCAGACGCTAACACCGCACTTTGGTTTGAATGGTCCTGGTATTGCGACGGTCGCGATGTCCCTCGTAACCCTCGTAGGTATGAGCATCTCAGTGCACCGCGCGCTCGCTTGAGCGGCAAGTCGGTCAGGCCGCGTGGCGCCCAACACGAAGATCACGGCACACGTCAGTGAAAGCAGCGATGATGGCATCGATTTGCGCACTGCTATGAGCGGCGGTCACGCTGCAACGGATCAAACTGCCACCGTCCGGTGCCGCCGGCGGCAGAATCAGATTGGTGTAAACCCCGGCGTTGAAAAGGCCCTGCCAGCAGGCAAATGCGGTTTCGCGTTCGCCAAAGGAAATACCAACCACGGGGCTCACGTCGGGGCCCAGTTCCAATCCGAGTGATGCCAAGGCCGCGTACAAATGATGCGCGTTGGCCCACACCCGCTCGCGTAGCTCCGGTCTGGTGCGCAATTGCTCCAATGCAACGCGGGTCGTCGCGATCACCGACGGGCAGGGTGATGCGGTAAAAATATAAGGACGGCTCGCATAGCGAAACAGCGCGAGTTCAGCGTGATGGCTAACGCAGAATCCGCCTATTGAGCCCAGACTTTTGCTGAATGTGCCAACGATGAAATCAGCGTCTGCCTCCACACCTTCCTGCTCTACCAAACCACGACCGTGGGCCCCGTAAAGCCCCAGGGAGTGAGCTTCATCGACGAACAAACAAGCACCAAACTCACGTTTTACTTGAGCGAACTCGGCCAGCGGGGCGCAATCGCCGCGAATGCTGTAGAGCCCTTCGGTCACGATCAAGGCTGAACTGGCGCGCTCGCCGAGACGACGCAGCCGGTTGGCGAGACTGTCAGCGTCGTTGTGCTTAAAACGGAAAATATCGGCGCCACTCAAACGACAACCATCAAACAGACTTGCGTGCGCCTCGGAATCAAGCAGCACGGCGTCGCCGGGCGCCAACAAAGCTGCGAGCGTGCCTAGATTAGCGGCGTAGCCAGTCGAAAAGACCATCGCGTAAGGTGTGGCAAAAAAAGCTGCCAATTCCGTTTCCAGCGCCAGGTGATCGCGATAAGTACCGTTAGCCATCCGCGAACCGGTGGTGCCAGTGCCGCTGTCCGCCAAGGCCGCCTGGCCGGCTGCGATGGCGCCCGCGTCGAACGTCAGACCAAGATAATTGTTAGTCCCCGCCATAATGGTGCGACGACCTTGAATGATCGCTTCACTCGCGCTCAGCACCTCATCGATAACAACATCGGTCGGATTGAGCGGCAACGCGCTGAGCGTGTCACGCGTGCGCCGCGCGGCCTCAAACTTATCAAGTAACCCCATGGGGCTTAGCTCCTTTGGAGTTTCCGTACGACGGCGGCGAGATCTGTGATGGTCTGAACGTCGGCAAGCGTAGCCTCGTCAATAGCGAGGTCAAAGTGATCCTCGACTTCACACAGGTATTCGATGACCTGAATGGACTCGAGCCCGAGATCGCCGACCAGATTGGTTGCAGACGATAAGATCGCATCTTCGCCCAGCGTTTTGCGCAACAACGCCATCAAGCGGTCTTCAACGGTCTGTTCAGTACTCACTACATAAATCCGATGTCATAGGATCAGAGGTTCACCGAACATGCGTCGCAGACCGGCGCGCAGCGGTATCTGTGGTACCCAACCCGTGGCGGCGTGGAGGTCTGAATTATCGCAGAGCCAGCTGGGCTCTGAAAGCTCGCGAACCTTGCCCGGCGTCAGCATTGGCGCGCGACCAAACAACGCGCACAGCCGCAGGTTCAGACGCGCAAGGGCAAGTAACAATGAGCGCGGCACATGTAGCTCGCACACCGGCATCACACCCCGCGCCGCACTAATTATGTCCCGCCAGGAGTAGCCCCGTTCCTGCCCATCATCAAGCTCAAAGATCAATCCTGAGCAAACGCTTTGGTGGTCAATGCAAGCCAGCACCGCACGCCCGAGGTCTTCTACATGAAGCAAAGAAAGGCGCTGGGCGGATGGCCCAAGGATGAGGGCAAGTCCGGCACGAATCGCGCGGAAGAGTGGCAACATCTCACGATCTCCAGGCCCGTAGACGGCTGGCGGACGCAAAATTGTCCAGGACAACGACGCCATCGAGCGCAGCACCTGCTCACCTTCAAACTTACTATGGGCATAGTTTGAAAGTTGCGGCCGGCTGGCGGCGAGAGACGAAATCAGCAAGATATGGGGCGGTGTCGATTGGGCGGCAGCCGCCAGACATAGGTGACGCACGCCGTCGATATTTGCGTTGGCAAAGTCGCTCGGTACCGCCCCTCGGACTGCCCCCGCACAATGCACGACCATCGCGACGCCGTCCAAGGCTGAAACGAGTTTCCGTTTGTCGGTGAGCGCCACATCGACTGCGTGTATGCCAGCCAATAGCTGCGATCGGTGTTGGGAGTCCGGGCGCACCAGTGCGCGCACGTGGTAGCCGGCGGCGAGCATCTGGCTCTGCAATTCGTGCCCGATAAACCCGGTCGCCCCAGTCAAGGCAACCGCCGACTTCAACCGACTGCGTTCATCCATGCGCACCCGCAACGTTGCCGATCACGTTCTGGGAGCGGGCCAGAAAATCCTGTTTTGCTTTCGAGCGCGACAATTTGCCGGAGGAGGTCCGAGGCAGGGTGCGTGGTGGTACGAGGTCAATGTGGCAGCTGATGCCGAAGTGAATATTGATGAGCGAACGCAACTCGTCGACCAGGTTGCGCATCTTGGCTGGATTGGTTTCCCGGGATTCAACCACGATGACAACCTGGTCGGCGCCGCGGTCATCAGTGAAGGAAAATGCGGAAACGTTGCCAAAACGCACACCCGGCAGGCTTTCGGCCACGTATTCAAGATCATGGGGCCAGATGTTGCGACCATTAACAATGATCACGTCCTTACGGCGCGCCGTCACCACCACATGGGAGCCGACCCGGTAGCCGATATCCCCTGTATCGAGCCACCCTTCGTCGGATAGCACCTCGGCGGTCGCCGTGGGGTTCTGAAAATACCCTTTCATGACGCTGGCCCCGCGCAGGCAGATGCGTCCACACTGGTAATCCGGCAGATCTTTACCGGCGTCATCCCGGATTGCCATTTCGAAGCTGGGTAAGATCTCGCCGCAATCGACGAAGGTCAGCGTATCTTCCGCCCGTTCAGCTTTGGCTCCAGACGGGATCTCGACACGGCCTTCGGTCGCCATGATTTCCTTGTCAACTCTTATCGCGCTGATACCAACGTCCAGCTCTGCAAAGCTGATAGCAAGTGCGCATTCGGCCATGCCGTAACAGGCGACAAAGGCGCGCGGGTCGAATTTGGCCGGTTTCAGTACATGGGCGAACTGCCGCAGCGGCTCTGGGTGGATGCGTTCGGCGCCAACGCAAGCCACGCGCCACGAACTCAGGTCGTAGCGGTCTTGGTCCGTCAAGCGCAGACGCTTGGCGCACAGCGCATAACCGAACGGCGGGCTTGATGAAATGGTGCCGCGATTTTGGGAGATGACCTTGAGCCATAGCCGTGGGCGCATCGCGAAGGTCCGCGGGCTGAGGTAGTCGGCAGATAATTGACTACCCAAGGGTAATAAGACGAAGCCGACCAGCCCCATATCGTGGTACAGCGGCAGCCACGCGACCATGCGGTCCTGGCGGGTGATTTTGAGGCCGTGTACAGCGATGTCGCGCAGATTGGTCATTACGCAATGCTGTGAAATCTCGACGCCACGCGGGAAGCGCGTACTGCCCGAGGTGTACTGCAAATAGGCGGTTTCATCAGCCCGCAGGGGCTCAAGCTCGCAGTTGAGTTCGGGCAAAAGATCGAATTCGTCCGGCGTCCCGGCTTTCACCAAATTGAGCCGCTCTACGGCCTGGCGCAAAAATCCGACGTGGGACTCCGGAGCGACGGCAATGTCGGCGCCGCAGCTATCGAGCATGCGTTCCAGTTGTTCGACATAGGCCTTGCGTGCACCGAGCTGAAATCCGGCAGGCAGGGCAACCGGGATGTAGCCGGCGTACTGACAGGCAAAGAAAAACCGATGAAACATCGGTTCGGTCTCCGCCACGATGGCAACACGTGCTCCGCGCCGACAGCCAAGGCCACGCAGGCGGCGCGCCAAGGCCATCGCCTCGATACGCAACTCCTTGTAACTGAGGACGGCCGATAGCTCACCACGACCGTCGTAGAAGTTGTATCCGGCCTCGCCCTGAGCGGCATATTCAAGCGCGTCGACAAGAGTCGCAAAGTCGGCGTTGCGCAGCGGCAATATGTTGTTGATTATGGTGGCTTTCATCATGATTGGAGTTGAATTGTACGGACCGAATCGACAAACCCGAGCGAAACTGGGCTGTCCCCCCTGACGCAGCGCGTGGGATTATAGCTGGTTCGTAACATTAGTGAGATAGTTAATTTAAACCCGTAATATCTAGACAGAATGTCGTTGTTCGGCATCGTTCTCCCCAGATAGATGTGCGAGACAAGGTCTTCAGCGCTGCTTCCCCGGTTGCGGCGCCGATTTTGCCTGCTAGTTGGCACTTCGTGCAACGCGTTTGTCACGGAAAGGGTTGTTAGGACCGTTCGGAGCAGGCCGAGTTCGAGGGGGTGAAGTGGTTTGGCTGGGCTTCTTAGACTGTTGCGCCGCCCAGATTCGAAGCGGCGACGCTGACTGCGGGAACGGCGTTTGCGAGACCTATTCGAATACGCCGTGAAGCCGCCAACGCCGCTCGCCATCAAGTTCTTTGTACACCCATAAGCGGCTGCCGCAGGTTGTTTTAGCAATAAAGTAATCCCGCGCCAGGCCGCGCTCATCCCACCATCCAGTGTCGATGCGTTCGCGTGCTGGCACCAGTCGTAGCGGGCCATCAAATTGGGGCGCGCCATGCTGGGTGGATAAAGTAACCGGTTCTTTGACCAGCCATACGGGTCGCGTGCTCAAACCATCGGCAACAAGGGTTTTAATCCCACCTCGCCGCGCAGGCTCGTCGTTCTCCTGCCAACGCCAAGCGGCTTCGGGCCGATGATCGGACTGTAGCGCCATGGCGCGCAGCGCCTGTGAGCCACAACGGGAGCGCAGGCGGTCAACAAAGCTCGCATAGGCCTCTCCCTGGGCGTGATGCCGTACGCCAAACAAATCAGCGCCCAGGGCTGGATTACCCTGAACGAGATCATCGACCTTGAGTTCAATCGATGTAACCGACTCCTTGAGCGTCATACGCATGAGTGTCTCGCGTAACAAGAGCAACATGTGTTCATGGTCGCGGGCCGGGTGGGTCAGGCGGATATCAAAGCGCTCTTCATAGCGTATGCCATGACGCAAACGCCAATGCAGGCTCCGGGTCATAATCGAATGCGCGCGCAAATAGCCCTGCAATTCGAGCAGTAGACGTTCACCAGCAGTCACCAGGGCCTGGGCATTACGCACTTCCCACGGTAACTCAAGCGCCGCTTCGAATATCGATGGGGCTGCCATGGTGGCGCGTGGATCGGGGCTCTGACCGTAAAGTCGGTCGAATACATCCAGCAATCCCGGCGACAAACGCCGCGCGAGATCGGCACGCGCCAGACGGCGACATTCACCCAGGGTACGCACCCCGATGCTGTCGAGTGCTTGCTGTTCGGACGGTGCCAGGCGCAGTACCTCCAACGGCAACCCGCCGAGGTGGCGGCCAAGGTCGTGGCTGTCCTGCACCACGCTACGCGCTGTACCACGCGCCAGCAGGGTTGCAGCCAAAGGCGTCGGAGCGACCGCGTACTGGGCGCGATAGCCGAGCTGCTTGAGCCCCTGACGTAAGCGTGCGAGCAGGCCGTCCAGACCGTGGAACAAGCGCAGGCTGCCCCGCACTTCGAGTAACACGCCATCGGGGGGTACAAGGCTCACCAGGGGCGTCATCTGCATCGCCCATAAGCCCAGGTTTTCGAGCGCATGTTGTTCGGCCCGCTCGTTGCGCTCAAGCTCGACTATCTCCCCCAGTGCATGAGCAGCACCAAGCGGCATACCCGCGCGTATGCCGAGGGTCGCCGCCCTCGTATTGGCCATCACCACCTTGCGGCGACTGCCCTCGCCCTGCACCAGTACACAGGCACGATTGTGGGTCATGCCACGGGTTAGCACCTCAAGCGGCAGCTGGGGGAGATGCACGTGCAGCCACAAGGCTGCCGCAGGCAGCGATCGGGCCGACGACCAGGCGTCGTCGAAGGGCCGCACGGCGGCCGTCACGGTGGCTGGAAAAGTGGTTGTTAACGGTAGTGAACTGGGCATCGGATATTTCCTTTTTATAATTCCAACTGGCAATGCAAGCCTGCCTGCGCACCACGCGCTTTGCGCACACTTACACGCAACAAGGAGGCGCTGGCGAGCACCCCGGGCAGCGCTTCGATTTCAAGGCGCAGTGGTGCGGGTGAAGGCTGGGACACACAGCTTGCGGGACGGAATACGAGCCCCCAGGTGGAGCTGGTTTGCGCTGCGCTCTGCAGACGGCGCAGGCGCAGGTTCGAGATTCTGTCCTGCCACAGCAACGCCGCCCCACAATCATCAAAACGCAAGGCCTGCTCATAGGCCCACAGGGTCTGGGTCCGCGCGCTGGCTTCGTCTTCTGGAAGATCGACCACCAGTACGCGCGTCAGATCGAGGCCATAACCATGTAATGCGGGCGAGTAAGGAACATACGGTGGGGCCACCCAGATGACCCAGCGCCCTTCGCGAGTCAGTTTGGCCAGCGCCGGTAGAACCAAGCGTAAAGCGCCGATGCCCGTCGCTGCCGACAGGATCTCAGTCAGGCCACTACGCGGCCAGCCACCCCCGGGCAGGATGTTATCCAAGGGCGAGAAGCCGCTAGCTAAACCAGCGCGCACAGGTGGCATCCCAGCCCCGGCACGCCACACACAAGCCCGTTGCAGGAGCTCCTCGAGTGTCATTGCCAGTGGGTTCTCAAGACCCCAACCCCGAGCCCTTCGATCACCAGCTCACGTGAGCCGAGTTGGATCTCCAATGGTTCGAAATCGGGGTTTTCCGGCAACAGTGAGATGCGATTGCCACGCTGGCGGAAACGTTTGACCGTCACTTCGTCATCGATGCGCGCAACCACAATCTGGCCGTTGTGCACTGTCTGGGTGGTATGCACGGCCAGCAGATCACCATCGAGTATGCCGGCGTCGCGCATGCTCATACCTCGCACCCTCAGCAGGTAATCGGCGCGCGGTTTGAACAGCTCGGCGGCGAGCGCACAATGTTCTTCGATGTGTTCGAGGGCGAGCAGCGGCTGGCCGGCAGCGACCCGCCCGACCACCGGCAGGCCCTGCGCCGCACGGCTCGCCTCGCCGATGATGCGTATGCCTCGCGAGGAACCGGGCAGGAGTTCGATCATGCCTTTGCGCGCCAGCGCGCGCAGATGTTCCTCAGCCGCATTGGCGGAACGGAAACCGAGTGCCACCGCGATCTCCTGACGAGTTGGCGGCATACCGGTGTGTTGCACGGTGTGGCGTATAAGCGCGAGGATTTCCGCCTGGCGCGCCGTTAATCCTGTGACCATAGTAAAAACTGTATATAAAAACAGTTGTTATTATATACAGACAAACTCCCCCCGCAAGCCCTCGCATGCGGGGTGATGCAGCGGTCGGCACGGACCGGGGCTGTGGCTATACTGCCGCCTGCCACTCGCCTAGCATCACAAAGCGCCATGTCTATCAGCCACCCCCACCACATCCACGCCACGCTATCTGGCGCTGTTCTTCCCTAGGCTGATTCGAAGTTATCGCGACCATGGCCCGCGCGCGCCACAGTCTTCAGCGCATGCTGCGCGCTTGCGGCTACTCATTGCGTGGGCTCGGCGTTGGTTGGCGGCACGAAACCGCGTTCCGCGAAGAGGTGCTGTTGAGCGCCGTGCTGGTCCCGCTCAGCTTCTGGGTCGGCCGCGATGCGCTCGATGTGGTTTTTTTGAACGGTAGTCTGGTGATACTCATGGTCACGGAGTTGTTCAACTCAGCTATCGAGTCACTGACCGACCGCATCAGTACCGAGCACCACGAATTGTCAGGGCGTGCAAAGGACTACGCTGCTGCGGCGGTGTTTCTGGCCTTCCTGTTGATGCTGTCGGTGTGGGGAGCAATCACCTACCTGCGCTTCGCCGTGTCCTGACAGCGCACGTAGGAGGGGTCTACCAAGCGCGTTCAGCGCAACGCGCGGGCGAGCGCCTTACTGGTGGCCTGCAAACGATCGATGAGCACTTCCTGGAAAGCGCGGTTCAGACGAACCTGGCCAGGCAACGAGGCCCATTCTTTGAAATCCCGTTCGACCTTGATGATGGTCGCATCACGATTGGCGACCACGCTGGCGGTGCGTCCGGTATTGGACAGATATTCCATTTCGCCGAAGCACTCTCCAGCGTCGAGGTCGCGAATGCGTGTGCCGTTGATTGAGACCGACACCGAGCCGTCGACCAGCACATAAAAAGCGCGCTCTTTGTCGCCCTCGGCAAACACCGTCTCGTCACCGGTGTAATTTCGCCAGGTCGCAACCTTCGATACTTCTTTAAGTTCGCTCTTGGAAAACTGCGAGAAAAACGTCAATTCCTTCATCAACGCAATCTTCTCATCCTCGCCGAGCATGATCGGCGAGCGTTCGAGCAATTCGATGAGCTTGTCGAGATCCAGCACGATCTCGCGCCCGGTCTTGTAGCGTCCGGCGAGATCCTTGGTCAACATCTTTTTGACCACCCGCCACACCACCTCAGGCACCTCGGGGCATACCTCAGGCAGGGACGGCGGTTCTTCGCACACGACCTTCTGAATCAGGCTTGACAGGCCCTTGGCCGCGAACGGTGGCGTACCGGCCAGCATTTCGTAGAACACCGAACCGAGCGAGAACAAGTCTGACTGCGGCGTCAGATCCTTGTCCTGCGCCTGTTCGGGCGACATATATAAGGGTGAGCCGAACCAGCCGATGATCTGGGTCTGATCAACACCCATGCGGCGCGCAATGCCAAAATCGCCAAGCTTGGCCACGCCTGATTCGGTCAGCATGATGTTGGCTGGCTTGATGTCGCGATGCAGGACGCCATGGGTATGGGCATAGTCCAGCGCATCGGCCGATTGCCGGATCAGGGTCACCACCCTTATCAGGGGCAGCCGGGTATCCGGCTTGCAATAGGTGCGCAGGGTATCGCCGCCGTTGATGAACTCCATCACCATGTAAGGTGTGCCGCTCTCCTCCCCCGCTTCGTAGACCTTCAAGATGTTGGGATGATCGAGACGCCCGGCCGAGCGGGCCTCATTGACGAACATGCGCTTGGCCATGCTCTCGCTGTCATCTTCAGAATCGGTGTTGGTTGCAACTTTGATCGCTACCGCGCGATCAACGTAAGCGTCATGACCCTTATAGACCAGGCCCATCGAGCCCTTACCGAGTACGTCAACGATGTCGTATTTGCCGATTTTGGCCGGGATGTCGTCGTGGTTGCTCATGGCTCTTGCTTAGGACCCTGGTCAAAATTATCTCTACATTCGGCCGTTCGTGAGCGGCCGCAGCGGCGTTGCATTTTTTGGCAATAGCACGCTATTGCCGGCAAAACGCGCCTAGCCGCAACCACTCACGAACACCCTCGGTGTTGACGAGATGATATTGACTAGGGTCCTTACGGCGCGAGTTGTGTCTGTTCATTCAAATCGTAAAGAAAATCGACACCGATTTCCCGCATGGTCGCCGCCAGATCCAGCCCCCGCTCTTGTTTGGCCATGGTCTTCTTACCCATGAAATGCACCAGCTCGTTGATTGACTTGGCCATCGCGAAATCTTTGGGATTTTTCTGCGCCTCGACCACAAAAGAAGATTTGATCGTGACGTAGTCAACTTCCAAGCGTTTGATGTAGTCGTAGTTATCATGGCCACTGCCAAATTCATCAAGGACAAAACGACACCCGAATTCTCTGAGCGTGCTGATCAGATCACCTGCTTCCGTCAGATTCGCCACCACGGCGCGATCAGGGATCTCGAAACAGATCTTCCCCGGTGGCACTGGCACTTCCATGAAACCGCTCATGATCTGCTGAGGCAGACTCTCGTTTTTCATGGACGCCGATGACAGCGGCACGATCACCACTGCGTAGCGTTCGAGTTGCTCCTCGTTAGCCAGCATCCACGCCAGGGTCTGACGAAAACTCCAGAGGTCGATATCGGCCGCCGTTTTAGCCCGCGCCAGAGCCGGGGCAAAAAGATGTACCGGGATCGACTTATCGCCACGGTCGCGCGCACTGACGACTACATGCAGCGCTGGTGGCAGCTGCGTATCAGTCAGGCTCACCACATGCTGCGCCAGCAGTACCAGCCGGTCGCGCTCCAAAGCCTTGTTGGCGTAGGCCGCCATTTGCTCCAGGGCGCGACGCTGTTCAGATTCACTGCCAGCGACAAACAGTGAGCCGATGCCCATACCACGTGCAGTTTCGCAGGCCTCGCGCGCCGCAGTCATCAGACCATCAGCTTGCACCATGGCATCATCACTACCGGTCAGGCCGATGACGATATCGGCGTGAATGGCGCTGACCACAGTCTGGGCGCTGGACAACGACTCTTCGCTGAGTTCAACCGTACGGTCGCCGTCAGGGGGAACACTGTTATCCAGCACCATGACCACGGCCTTGAGCCCTTCCGAGGCTGCCCGCAGCCGCTTCAACGCGGCTTGCGCACCGCCGCTGGGCCAATACACGCCCAGCTCTGATCCGCTCAAACGCCCATAAACCAGACCCTTCAGCCGCAATGTTTGCTGGAGAGCCTCGGCCACGCCTTTGAGCAGACCATCGCCGGTCTCTACACCGAATTCGTCGTTGACCTGCTTCAGATTCTCGATGGAGATATGGCAGCATGCAGCCTGTTTCGTCGCCCCGCCTTCCACGTTCGAGAGCGCCGCATCGATAGCCTCGGCAAAAAAACGGCGGGTTAAAAAGCCGGTCAGGGGATCACATGTCGCCTGTTCTTCGACTTGACTGTGCAACTGATCGACCACACCCAACATGGCGCGCTCAAGAGGCGGTGTTTCGATCTCCGTATCGAGGACACGCAATATGCCGCGGCGCAGGTACATCGCGACCTGCTGCAAGGTCAGGGTGCTCGACTTGTTACCCACCTCATCGACAAACACGAACAGATGGTTGCGTGGTTCTTTCCAGACCAAGGTCACCAGGCTCGAATTGGCGGTATTGGCATTCATCATGGCCCGTTGGCCGGCCTCGAGTTCACGACCACGTTCCAACCAGCGATTCCATTCCTCGGGCAGATCAGGCCGCTCCAAGGACGACTGGTCGGTGGCTTCCAGAGACTGGCCACGTCGCTCTTCAAGCACTCGCTGCTGGTGTTCACACGAAGCAACCACACCTTGCACGTTCTGTTCGTACTCGGCGCGTTGTTCGCCAAGGATACGGTCAAGCTCCGCGACCATCGGCGCGAACACCCCAACATCGTCGCGAAACTCGCGGTTGGCGCGCACCACCAGTTCATCGATACGCTGGCTGCGGCCTTCGAATGAGGCACCTTTGCCATCGCGTAGCTGGGCGATGCGATCGACCATCTGGCGAACCGGGTGCGCGGTCGAAGCAAAAAACGCCTGGTCGAGCATCGCGGCCTTGTGTACAGAAGGCTGCAGGCGGGTGAGATGATCCTTGGCGCCTTTGGCAATAAAGGCATCGTGCAAGAGCGCACCAAACAGGTTGGCGACTACCTCAATAGCATCGGCAGCGTCACCACCGACCAGCTTGTGCGGCGCACCGTCCCCGATCAGCGCCTCGGTAATACGTTGTTTGATGGCCGCCACGTCCAGCAGACCTGGCGCGCTGGTAGCGGCGAACACCTCCTGCAGATCCGACAGGCCATCGAGCACCTGAGTGTGACTGTAGTCACCGCGCATGCGCAGGGATTCCGACAGATCCACACCACCATCGGGAACGAATTGCCGACGTAATGCGAGCTGAGCCTGGGCTGTGGAATAGGCTTGCTGCATCGTCGGCGGCGCAGTCGCCCCACCTGCATTGACCCAGCCGGCTGGCAGCGTCACCAGATTGGTATTGGCGGCCATCCGCGCGTGAT
>JAYUQF010000190.1:0-4638 GCA_043756885.1 Pseudomonadota bacterium | reverse complement strand
GGTATGAGAATGTGGATGCCCTCGCTGAAATGGTCGCCGCGCCGCACTTCAGCAAATTAATGACGGACGAAACCAAGTTCATGAACCTCGACCGGCCGCGCTCCCTGCTCGCCTCACAGGCGCAGCTCATCGATGCAAAGGGTTTTGACCCAGGTGCGCGCGGCGTCAAGCTGCTGCTGTTCGCCGCGCGACGCAGCGATCTCGACGATGTCCAATTCATGCGCGCATGGGCTTGCGAAGATGACGCCACACTGGGCCGAACCCTCGGTGTCAGCCAGCACATCGTATGTACGCCCGTGGCGGCTGGCATTCTCATTCAGACTGACAGGGCCGCCGATAATTCAGCGGCTAACGCCCGCCCTTACGATGCCGTGCGAGAACTCTGGTGGCCCTCGCTGGCGCACTTCGAACAAGCATGTGCACAGCACCCGCATGCGTGGACGGCGCTGTTGCGATTAGACGCAATCGACGCGGCGCGCTCCATGACCTTGCTCAGCCAGGAGCGTGTGATCATCGCCTAAGCGCGTCGCGCGGCGAGACTCGCGACCGAGTGAATTTACTGAGGAAAAATCATGGACGCCATTGAGACCCTGCTGGCTATCGAAGCTATCAAACAACTGAAAGCCCGTTATTTCTACACCTTGGACACCAAACAGTGGGGCGAATACGGTGCGCTGTTCACAATCGATGCGGTCATCGATTTCAGTTCGCAGCAGGTTCTTATGCAGCAAGTTGGCACGCTCGACGCACTGGCGGCCGACGAAGTCTGGCGCTGTGTGGGCGGCGCAGCGCTCGCTGCCTGGATAGAACCGGTGCTACGCGATGTGGCCAGTGTGCACCACGGCCACGATCCGCAGATCACCCTCAGTGGACCAGATAACGCCACCGGCATCTGGGCTATGTACGACCGTCTCGAAACAGCACTCGAGGTGTTCCACGGTTATGGTCATTACCACGAGACTTACAGACAGATAAATGGCCGATGGTATTTTGCGAGCCTTACCCTCACACGTTTGAAGGGCGTGTGGCAACGGCGCGATCGGGTTGCCGGCGCAGCTGGCCCACTGCCTTGGCACTGAGGCGCGTGGGTCACCCGACCACCGTCGAAGTGCAGCCGGCAGATATTCACGTTGCCCAGCGTCGAAGACTGCTGGGCACGGTGGGGAGCCTGACGCGCTACTCTAGCTTGAGACAGGGGCTTGGGTTGGAGCAGCCCCGCCTTCGTTTTCCCACTCCTGAACTTCTAGCGCGGCCTGTTTCTTGGCGCGCTCACGTCGGTGCGGATCCGCTACAGCACCAACGACGGCCCAGGCTCCGGCTGCGACCATGATGATGATTGTCCATTGAAATTTGTTCCACATATTCGTCACCTTCGTCTGTAGGCCATGACACTCTCTGCGCAGGGATAGGAGATCGTGCGCGAGAATTGCGTCGGCGGTGGCAGTTCGCCAATTTCGAACATGTTCTTGGATTGCACGCTGCCACCAGCAGCTCCAAACACTGTATCGAATCAGCGCCAACAGCTTCTGTGCGGCGGAACACTGCACGCGGGGCGAAAGCGCGGGCAGAGGACCGTTCAGCGCCACACCATGTTCGGGCTAGGCTTTTGCAGCACGGCGATATCACGCCTGCGGCGATGAGCAGGTCGCATGCAGTTTCACCCAGGCGACGTATCGGTCCATCCACTGCTGGATGAACTTCTTGCTGTTATCGTCGATGTTGCCGGCGTGATCGAAGTAGCCTTCCTTGGCATGAATGAAAACTTCGGGCAGGCCCATAGTCGGAACGTCAAGGCAGGCGAGAATATTCCGTAGATGTTGCTGCGCTATCGCCGTGCCGATAACGCCAATCGATGCGCCCATCACGCCGGCGGGCTTGCCCAACCAGACACTTTTCCCATACGGACGCGAGGCATGATCAAGCGCATTTTTCAGCACCCCGGAGACTGACCGATTGTATTCTGGCGTGACGAACAGCAGCCCCTGGGATTCGACGATCGCTGCCTTGAAGCGCTGGACCTCATCGGCAGGGTGCGTGTCGTGGTCCTGGTTATAGAGCGGCAGGTCGCCGATTTCGATCTGCTTGAAGGTAAAGTCAGCCGGGCTCTGCATAGAAACGGCGGCAGCCAGCTTGCGGTTGATGGAATCCCGACGAAGGCTGCCAACGATTACGCCAATCTGGTAGTCACGCATCACGCCCCCTCTGTACGAAAAAACACCGATCTGTGGTCAACGCGGCGGCCTCCCAGCATTGTGCCAAGTAACGCCGCCGCGCAGGTCTGTTTATTGACGGATGAACGCAAGCAGATCCTCGCTCAAGCGGTGCTTATCTGTTGCAAACAATCCGTGCGGCGCGCCGTCGTATTCGATCAGCGTCGAATGGGCGATAGCTGTGTGGGCGGCGCGGGCAGAGGCGGCAATCGGCACGGTTTTGTCGGCGCTGCCGTGGATGATAAGCGTCGGTACTCGGAAGGCGGCAAGATCTGCCCGGAAGTCCGTGCCTGCAAACGATTTTGCGCACTCCAAAGTCGCCCGTAAGCTGGCTTGCATTGCCTGGCTTCGCGCCCAGTCCACTACTTCCGAGCTGACCGGATGAGACAGTAAGCCGATACCGAAAAAATCTCTGAAGAATCCTGAGAAAAATGCTGCCCGGTTATCTCGCATACGACTGGCCATGTCTTCAAAAACAGCCTGTTCAGTCCCTTCCGGGTTGTCGCTGGACTTCAGCATGCAGGGCACGACGGACGAAATAAGGGCCGTCTTGATCACAGATTTGCCACTATATCGGGACATGTAGCGTGCCACCTCGCCGCCGCCCATCGAAAAACCGATCAGCGTGACATCCTGCGCACCGGTCTGTTGGATGACGCTCGCCAGATCGTCGGCGAGTGTGTCGTAGTCGTATCCGCCCCAGGGTTGCGATGAGCGCCCGAAGCCACGTCGGTCGTAGGCGATCGTGCGATAGCCTGAGCCGGCAATCACCAGCGCCTGGTCGTCCCAACTATCCGCGCTCAGCGGCCAACCGGAAAGCAGGATCACAGGCTTGCCCGCACCCCAGTCTTTAACGTAAAGCTTAGTCTTGTCGGCTGTTGTGATGGGGTCCATACGACACTCCTTGGTGCGATATGTGAATGAGGGCGCTGTCTGGAGACGTTTTCCGCTGCCAGCACCTCGATCCCTGTGTGCATTATTCTGACGACCTGCCCATCGCTCTGTTCGGTGCAGCGCAGAGTGAGGGGCAAAGTCGAATATTGAGGTTGAGGGCCAATTGCGCGACATAAGGACCCTGGTCAGAATAATCTCGTCAACACCGAGGGTGATCCTGAGTGGTTGCTTGGCGGGCGCGATTTGCAGGTAATAGCGAGGCTATTGCCAAAAATTGCAACGCAGCGGCAGCCGCTCAGGAACAGCCGAATGTAGAGATTATTTTGACCAGGGTCCTAAGCACAGTACTGCTCCCAAATACCGTGGAAAGCCGGCGGGATCATGCATCGGTATTAACACGCGCCGGGTTTCGTTCTGGCCGTTGCTGAACGCGCCACGCGGGTTCGTGCTGGGGCAGCAGGTCGACGTCCGCTGTCGCCGAGGGGGCGGCAGTGCCGGGCAGCGACCATGGGGGCATGGCGAGTTTTCTGATTAAAGCGAGCCGCTGTCATCCGGCTACCGCGCACACTGGCGCAGTGATTGATCTAACGCTTCGCCAAGGTGTACACCGGGAACGGTGTGTCGATGTTGATGAAGCCCAAAACACGCGGCGGGCGGTCGTGGCAGCGTTTTCCGCACAACCCCAAAATCAGGGGCTTTTACATCGCCGTTAACACAGCTCAACCAGTGAGCCTTAACAAGCTTCATTTTTGCTGCCGCATTCTAATTATTCAGCGCACTTTGAAGATCAGTAATCGTGACCATCAATGTCATTGGATCTAACGGTGAGACTTCGAGCCCCAGCGTTACATAGAACGCTTTGCCATCTTCGGATAACGCGTGAACCAGTAGACCGCGAATCCCGATTGTCTCTGCGGCATAGATAACTCGTTTAGACGCGTCCTTGAATAACGCGTGGCCGAGCCCCTTCCCCTGCTCTGTCAGATCAACTGCCAATCGCGCAAGAACCACTACGGGGATCGGGTCCGGCATGTTGCGGCGGAATCGACCTGGCGCGGCGGCGGGTATCACCGCACTTGAAGCCAAGGCGTAATAGCCGACGACTTTGCCATCTGAGCAAGTAACGAAAGTGCGGGAAGCGCTGCTGATTTGATTTTGCACGGCCCGGCGTCTAAGCCACTCGTCGAGTGAGGGAACTCCGGAATCAAAGTACGAGATTGGGTGGCTCGTGCTCAGGGGCTCCGGCGCAGTCGGCATTAAGCTTTATCCCAAGGCGCCTGTGTCTTCATCGTGCGCCGCAGGCGCTCATTTGGCTGCGTGGGCGCATCGAGACGGCGCAGGAATTCGCAATAAGCCCCCTCGCCCACGCAGATCGCTGCGCGATCCAGCAGATGCTCTTCGGCGGCTTTGCGCGCAGCCTCAAGAATGAAGGCAGTTCTGGTCTTACCCGTAGATGTCGCCGCACGGTCAATCAAATTGCGTGCTGCCGCCGGAATACGAAGATTGAGGGTCTCGCGGGGCGTTTTTGGTACGG
>JAYUQF010000189.1:0-4638 GCA_043756885.1 Pseudomonadota bacterium | reverse complement strand
GCAAACGTGGTGCGCGTGCGCAAACCGTCCATCAGGCGTGCGATCGCCGCCGCACTGAACAGGCTGGGCGTACCCCCACCGATGAACACGCTCGATATCAAGGGTCGGGCCATGCGCGTTAGTTCGGTGTCGAGATCACGCATCAAGGCGTCTACATAAAGCCGCTCAGCAATCGCCCCACGCACCTCATAAGAATTAAAATCGCAATACGGGCATTTTTGCACGCACCACGGCAGGTGCACGTAGAGTCCGATGGGCGCGTTAGTCACCAGCCACTATCCGGGGCGGCCAACAAAGCGCGCAGCGTGCGCAAGGCCTGGCCGCGGTGACTCAGTGCGTTTTTCACGGCGGCCGGCAATTCGGCCGATGAGCAACCATGGCTGTTCACTTGAAAGATGGGGTCGTAACCAAAACCGCCGACACCACGCGGCGCACGCAACAGTTGTCCCGGCCAGATGCCCGTTGCGATCAAGGGCTGAGGATCGTCAGCGTTGCGCATAACCACCATCACGCAGACAAAACGACAGCCCCGTGCCGAATCGGGCAGATGGGCGGTGGTATCGAGCAATTTGCGCAGATTCTCCTCGTCACTTGCACCGCTGCCGGCATAACGCGCCGAAAAAACACCGGGCGCGCCACCCATGGCATCAACAGTGATGCCGGAATCATCGGCCAAGGCCGCCCAGCCGCTCACGCGTGCAGCGTGGCGAGCCTTGATGATCGCGTTTTCGACGAAGGTGCTAGCGGTTTCTTCAACGCTCGTGACCAGAAAATCGGATTGTGGCCGTACCGTGATCGCGAGGCCCTGCAACAGGGCCGCAATCTCACGCAGCTTGCCGGCATTGCCGCTGGCTAACACCAATTCCATGTCAGCCGGCCCGCGCGGCTTCCTGCAATTCGAATAAACGCGAAATACCCGCGGCGGCCAGATCGAGCATGGCATTCATCTCTTCGCGTCGAAAAGCATGCCCCTCGGCGGTGCCTTGCACCTCAACAAAATGACCAGCGTTATTCATCACCACATTCATGTCGGTTTCGGCGTTGGAGTCTTCGGCGTAGTCGAGGTCCAGCACCGGCACCCCGTTATAGATCCCTACCGACACCGAGGCCACTGCACCATGCAGCGGACTGGCTTTGAGTTTGCCGTTTTTCAACAGCGTGTCGACCGCATCGACAAGCGCTACATAGGCGCCGGTGATCGACGCTGTGCGGGTGCCACCGTCAGCCTGCAAAACGTCGCAATCGAGGGTGATGGTGTTCTCGCCCAAAGCCGCGAGATCGACTACGGCGCGCAGCGAGCGGCCGATCAAGCGCTGAATTTCCAAGGTCCGCCCACCTTGATGGCCGACACTTGCTTCACGCCGCATGCGTGAATTGGTCGAGCGCGGCAACATGCCATATTCCGCTGTTACCCAGCCTCGACCCGTGCCCTTCAGAAAGGGCGGCACGCGGGACTCAATACTGGCCGTGCACAACACCCGTGTGTCGCCAAATTCAATTAAGACCGATCCTTCGGCGTGGCGAGTGAAACCACGGGTAAAACGTACATCACGCATCTGCTCGGCCGTGCGGCCGCTGGGTCGGGTAACCATCGAGTGTCTCATTGAAGTAAGGTGCGGGCATTATAGGCCGCACGCTTCGTCCTGGCTTTGCCCAATGCGCATCTGCCGCTAAGATGCCTCGAATATCGCCCCTGCCAACGCACAACCCGGAGTACACGATGCCACTCAGCATGACTTCTTTCGCGCGTGTCGAATTTGAAGCTGACTATGGCCGTGGCGCCTGGGAGTTGCGTTCAGTCAATCATCGCTTCGCGGAAATCTTTGTGCGCCTGCCGGAAGACTTCAGGAGTCTGGAAGGCGCAGTGCGCGAACGCATCGGCGCCGCAGTCAAGCGCGGCAAGCTTGATTGCACCCTGCGTTTCGACACGGCCCGCACGCAGTACAAAGCCCTGCGCATTAACGAGCGGGCCGCCGGCGAAGTGGTGCGCGCCGCGCAGCACATCGCCGAACTGCTGGGCGAAGAGGTCGCTATCAATCCACTCGACGTGCTGCGTTGGCCGGGTGTGACCGAGGTCGAAGAAGTGGATCTCGACGCCACGACCAAGCTGATGTTGAACAGCCTCGACGATGCGCTTGATCAGTTTCTCGATGGTCGCCGTCGCGAAGGTGACAAGCTCAAGATAATGATGCTGACCCGCCTGGCAGGTGTGCGCGAGCAAATCATCACGCTCGAAACCCGCGTACCGGAGATCATCGAAGCCATCCGCGAGCGCTATCAGCAACGCATCCAGGATCTCGTCGCTGGCCTGGATGAGTCCCGCGTTGAGCAGGAATGCGCCTTGCTGCTGCAACGCCTGGATGTCGCCGAAGAGCTCGACCGCCTCGGGGCCCACGTTGAAGAAGTTGCGCGGGTGCTGGATCTGGACGAAGCGGTGGGCCGCCGCCTCGACTTTCTCATGCAGGAGTTGAACCGCGAGGCCAATACCCTGGGATCAAAATCCGCACATATCGATACCGCTGGGGCCGCGATAAATCTGAAGGTGCTGATCGAACAGATGCGCGAGCAGGTGCAAAATTTAGAATGATTTCCGAGTAGATCCGAAAAGGTCTATTTCCCGCCGAAATTTCCACTTTTCTATAAAATTCAGATGCGCCAAAGGATGGCAACTTCCACCTGAATCCGATATTTTCTGTGTACGCAAGCATGTACCCAAAGCCGAAATTTGAGTCATTCTTGGGTACACACATCGGAGGTGAAAGTATGGGCACACTTACGGATCTTGAGATTCGCAATTTGATGAAGGCGGGCGCACGTTTCGATGCCCGCAGTGACGGCGATGGTCTGTATCTGCGCTACCGCAAAGAGGACGCGTCACCGCGCTGGTTATTCCGCTATCGCCTGGCAGGCAAACAGCGTGTTCTTGATTTCGGCTGCTACCGCGATCTGTCGCTCGCGAATGCCAGAAAGACTGCCAAGGAAATGCGCGCACGTGTTGCACTCGGGCATGACGTTCAAGGCGAGAAGAAGCAGCGAAAGGCCGCTGCGGTCGCGAAGATCGAAGCAGAGAATGCCGTCATCACCGTGGCGTCGTTGGCGGACGAATACTTCGCGGCGCGCATCCTCGGCCGTTGGAAACATCCGAACATTGTCCGAAGCCGGATAGAGCGGGATATCAAACCCAATATCGGCAAGCTGGCCGTTGGCGACGTCAGGCCGAAGCACATTGACGCCATGCTGAAATCCATCGTGGCCCGCGGCGCTCCGACCATGGCCACGGATGTCATGCGCTGGACCAAGCGCATGTTCGACTATGCGGTTAAGCGCGAGATGGTCCCCTACAACCCGGCGGCGGCCTTTGACCCGTCGGACGCGGGCGGCAAGGAGGAATCACGTACCCGCTGGCTGACTCGCGATGAGTTGGCGCAATTGCTGGCCGCAATGAAGACCGCAAAGGGCTGGGCGCACGAAAATACGCTCACTGTGAAGCTGCTGCTGATGCTGGCGATTCGCAAGTCAGAGCTCATCTGCGCGCGCATCGACGAATTCGACCTGGACGAGGCCGTATGGCATCTGCCGGCCGAACGCACCAAAACCGGCGTCCCTATAGACATTCCGCTTCCGCGCCAAGCTGTCGCGGTGTTGCGCGACCTGGTGCGTCTTGCCGGCGGGAGCGCGTGGCTGCTGCCCGCACGTAAGATGGAAATCCGCATGCTGCCGCACATTGACACCAACACCATCAACGCGGCGCTGGCCAAGAGCATCCGACCCATGATGAAGGAAAGTGAGGCGTTCTCGCCCCACGATTTTCGGCGCACGGCGCGCACCCACCTGGAAGCCCTTGGGGTGGCGCCCCATGTCGCAGAGCGCTGCCTGAACCATAAGATCAAGGGCGTAGTAGGCGTCTACAACCGCCACGATTACTTCGAAGAGCGCAGAACTGGACTGCAGCAGTGGGCCGACTTGCTCGCCGAAGCCGAGCGCGGGTTCGCCGAAAAGGTTGTTCCGAACAAAAAGCGGAAGTTCGCGTGAGGGCCCCCGGGAACTGGCAGGGATGGCCGAGCTGGTGGGAGAGGCCTTAGCCGGAAGCGGGACTACGCTGCCGGCACCTCGGTCACATTGCCCGTTCGTAGCCGATAAGCTACAGTGAATCCCATAGAGCTGGAGGAATATCTTTCCGCAACCGGTGAAGCCCCCTTCTCCGAGTGGCTGGACGGATTGCGCGACAGCATGGCCCGTGTGCGGATCGCCAAGCGCCTGGCACGGCTGCAGGCCGGGCTCATGGGTGACTGCAAAGGCGTGGGCGGCGGAGTCCTCGAACTTCGCGAGGACCATGGACCAGGCTATCGCGTTTACTGCGCTCGCCACGGCACCCGCCTTGTCATCCTGCTGGCCGGCGGCGATAAGCGGACTCAGTCAAAGGACATCGAACGTGCCCAAAGTTACTGGCAAGACTGGAAGCGGCGCAAAGCGCAGTAGCGTCGCGCCGTCGCGCCCCTTCCGCGCGACTGACCACCTCAAAACGGACGCTGAGCGCGCCGCCTATCTGGAGGCCTTGCTCGAAGACGGCGACAACCGCGTCATCACTGTCGGCCTGCGCGATCTGGCGGAATCCATTGGCGGCATGTCGGTGCTCGC
>JAYUQF010000188.1:0-4643 GCA_043756885.1 Pseudomonadota bacterium | reverse complement strand
CACGTGTTCGTAATAGTTTTTGCCAATACAGATGATGTTGCGCCGTGGCCGTGGGATCGGTGCCAGCACTTCAACCGAACTGATTCGATGGGCGTGGTCGACCGAGCGCAGTGGTAACAAAGTCTGATCAGCCTCAAGTACCGCCAAGAGGCCCTTTTCTGCGCGTGCCGGTGGTAAATCGAAGGGTGTAATGCACGAGCCGTCCTGGGACAGCACACCGATCTCGAAGCGTTGCAGGGTGCGGTAAGTAACGATTCGCATGGGGCGTCAGGATCCTTTGCGCGTGCGGGCAGCGCCGCACGTTGTGGTCGAGACTAGGCAGCCCCCGAGTCGGTGTCAAGCCGCGTTCCAGGGTCCTTAAAGCAGTGGGCCGTTGTGGCCGCTATGCACAACTATGGCCAATGCAGAAAAAGCCCAGTCCGACGATTGGAAAGACAAGTACTTCAAAGCCCTCAACGAGCTCGATGATCAGGAACGTCTGCGTGCCGAAAAAATCGGCCGCGTCAGTCGCGATCTGCTCGCGGTACTGCAACACTTCCGCGGCAACGGCGCAGCTTTTGACCAAGAACTTGATGCCCTGGCCAAAACGGACAAGCTGTTCGATGACCCACAGCAGGCCAGATTGCGCAGCCTGGTTGCCACCCTGGCACGCATGGATACGCCAGCGCCTGCCGCTGCCGTCACAACCACGAAAGTAGAACCCAGTTCCGCTCCAGTAGCAGACCCTGTTGCGCCTTTGCGCGAGCTGTTCGCCATGCTCAAAGTACCGGGGCGCTTGCAGCCGCTCATCGACGACCTGAACAAACGTCTCGCGGACGCAGCCACAACCGACGTCAAACTGTTGGGCGCCATCGCCGAGCAATTATCAGTCGTGCTCAGCGAAACCGGTGAGGACCGCACGCTCGCCGCGCGCGATGTGCTGCAGTCTCTGATCGATCATCTGTCGCTGCCCAGTGCCGCGCAGGCAAAACTCGGCGGTATTACCCCGCAGCTGCAAAAGGCCTCAGACGCCGCCAGCGTCAAAGCGATAGCCAAAGATCTCGCCGATTTTGTCGTCGACTACATCGCCTGCCTGCACGGCGAGGTGTCCGGCCTGAACAGTTTCCTGGTCGTGATCAAAGCGCGTTTGGGTGAGGTAGCCGGATTTGTCGACCTGGAAAAGACCGAACGCAATGTTGCCCGCTCGGCACGGGACGACCTCAACAAGTCCATGCAAACGAGTCTTGACTCCATGCGCGGTCGGGTCAACGCGGCAGGCAATATCGATCAACTGAAGCAAGACATTCAACGCCAGATCGGCATCATCGACGGCAATCTCAGCACTTTCATGAAATCCGAAGGCGCGCGCTACGAACGCGTCGACGAGCAGCACGTGAAAATGACCAAACAGCTAGCCGAGCTGGGTCGCGAAACGGACAAATTGCGCAAACAACTCGTCGAAGCCCAGGATCAGGCGTTGCGCGATACCCTGACCGGCTTGCCCAACCGCCTTGCGTACAACGAACGCTGGGCACTTGAACACGCGCGCTGGACACGTACTGGCGGAACGCTGTCCCTGGCCGTACTCGACATCGATAAATTCAAGTCCATCAACGACACCTGGGGCCACCAGGCGGGCGACCGGGTGCTGAAATATCTAGCACGCGAACTTTCCAGCCAGATCCGCGCGCAGGATTTTTTCGGTCGTTACGGTGGTGAGGAATTTGTGTTGATATTGCCCGACACCAACCGAGCCGGTGCCTTGCGCGTGGCTGAAAATCTGCGCCGCCATATCGAAGCCTGCAGCTTCAAATTTAAGGACCAACCGGTCGCCGTGACGGTCTCGTGCGGTGTCGCCGAACTCAAGCCGCAGGAATCCGCAGTACAGGCATTTGAACGGGCGGACACCTGCCTTTACGCCGCCAAGAAAAACGGCAGGAATCGTTGTGAAGTATCGGCTGGATAAAGCTGCCGTGTTGAAGCCGGTCGCACCAGACAAGGCGTTTACCCACCCTCTTGAATCCTTGGCCCTGCTGTCCTGGCAGATCGATGGTGTTGGCCAGGGCCTGAGTTTTAACGCTGCCTATCGAGATTTTTGTGGCGAAGATAACCGTGCGCTACTGGGCGCGGGCTGGCGGCGGGGACTGCATCCCACTGCTGCCGACGCCTGGCCGCACGTATGGCAAACAAACACTGTCGCGGATGTCCGTTTGCGCCGCGCTGATGGCTGCTACCGCTGGATGCGAGTAACAACGCTGGCGCTCGAGGGTGCTAATGCCACCCTGTGTGCTCTTGAGGTCACCGATCTAGTTGAGGCCCAGGAACAGGCAACTCGCGAGCTCTGCCTGCAGCGTCAGATTTTTGACCAGATTCCGGCTTTTGTCGTCGTCAAAGACGCGGCAAACAATCTGTTGCGAACCAACCGCTGCGCCGATGCCTATTTCGGTGGGTCGGACACATCGATGGAGGGTCGCAACACCTACGATTTATTTCCCGCAGAAATTGCCCGCACGTGGCATGACCAGGACCGCGCGGTAATCGACAGCGGTGAGCCCTTGTTACACGTGATCGAAGAATTGGAGCTGCACGGCCAAAATCGCTGGCACCGCATGGACAAAGTGCCATTTGAGTATAGCGACGGTGGTCCCACCTTGGTGCTGGTGCTCGGTGTCGAGATCAGCGATGTGAAGATGCTTGAGTTGCGACTTCGCGAACAGATCGAAGATAGCGAAGCGTTGGTACGGGTACTGCGTCAGCGCGAATACGAACAGAACCTGATCCTGGACAACATACCGGTCGTGATCCTGTACAAGGACACCGACAATCGAATCCTGCGCGCCAACCGCTTTGCCGCCGACCTGATCGGCACTACCCAGGCAGATATCGAGGGTCGGCACATGAGCATGGCGGTGCCCAACGAGGCCGCTGCGTTATATCGACATGACCTCGATGTGCAGCGTTCGCGCCAGCCACAAAACAATATTGTCGAGGCCATCACCACTCGCCGCGGTGAGCAGCGCTGGCTGCGTTTGCACCACCTGCCCTGCTTTGATGCGACCGGCGCACTGACCCGCATCATGGTCGTCGCGGAGGACATCACCGTTGCGCGGCGCTTCGAGACTCAATTGCAAGAACGCGCCGTACAGGCAGAATCCCTGCTCGCAGAGATAAAAAAGCGCACCCAAGAACAGCACTTAATTTTTGATAACATTCCGGCGCGTATCGTTTACAAAGACACCAACAATCGTGTAATTCGCGCCAATCGTTTTGCCGCTGAACTGATCGGGCTGAGGCTCGATCAGTTTGAAGGTCATCACCTGCGCGACATTTTTGGTGAGCTGGCCGAAAAATATCACGCCGACGATCTGGAAGTCATTCGTACCCGGCAGCCTTTAACGAACATCATCGAGCGCTTGTTAGGTCATGACGGCGTAGCGCGTTGGGTTCGCACAGAAAAACTGCCCTTGCTCAACGACGCAGGTGAAGTGACCGGCATCGTCGTGTTGTCCGTCGATATCACGGCCGACAAGCTGGCGCAGGACGAAGTGCGTCGTCAACGCACTGAGTTGCAATTGATACTCGACCACTCTCCGGCTGCGGTGGCGTTTCGCGACGGTGAGGGCACAATCCTGCGCGTCAACCGCACCTGCTGTCAGCGCATGAACATGACAGAGCAGCAACTGGTGGGGCGCAATCTGCGCGAGCTGTTCGGTGAAGTTGCTGACGAATGGATAGCCGAGGGGCGCGCTGTCATACGCAGTGGCAAAGCAATACGCCGCACCGAGGTGCACTATCCCCACCTGGGCGATGGTTCCGTGTGGCAGACCGACACTGTCCCCTTCTTCGACGAACACGGCAATGCTGTCGGTGTCGTGGTTATGGCCCATGACATCACTGAACACAAACGTATCGAGGACGAGCTGCGCCGTCAGAAAGAAGAGAGCTCAAAAATCCTGGATAACATCCCCAGCATGATTTTTGTCAAGGACGGTGAAAACATTCTTCTGCGTGTCAATCGAGCAGCCGCCGAGCAGTTCGGGCGGCGCGCGGAAGATTTGATCGGCAAACCATCCGATGATGTTTTTCCTGATCCAGACGGGCGCTTCTGGCAGGAGGATCTGAACATCATGCGCAGCCGCAAACCGCGCTTTGGACTCAAATGCGAGTTCGTTCGAGAGGGCGCACCATCCTTGTGGTGGCGCTACCATAAAGTGCCTTACTTCGATGGTTCCGGCCAGGCGGTGGGCGTCATCGCGATTTGCGAAGACGTAAGCGCAGACATGGCCGCTCAGCGTGCATTGGAAGATGCCTTGACCCAGGCACGCCACCACGAACATGAGCTGCGTACCTTGTTCGATAGCCTGCCGATCTGCGTAATTTTCAAAGACATCAACAACCGCATCTTGCGCGCCAATCGTTTTGCCGCCGAGTTCTTCCGGGAGTCGGCCGAGAGTCTGGTCGGTCGCGATATCTGCGCACTGGTGCTGGCAGCCGAACTCGGATACCAGGATAGCGACCGTGAAGTACTTGAAAGCGGCATTGCCAAATTGGATAACGTGCTCACCTTGCCGCTGGTTGATGGGCGCAATGTGGTCGTGCGTTCGCAAAAAATGCGCTATCAGGACGCCGACGGCAAGGTGATCGGCTTACTGATTGCTTTCCAG
>JAYUQF010000187.1:0-4645 GCA_043756885.1 Pseudomonadota bacterium | reverse complement strand
AGCACTTTCGACGCGCCATGCTCGGTGCAGCGCGCCTGAACGACAAGACGCTGCGCAGCTTGGGCTTGCTGGCGATGGTGGTCGGCGTTGTGATCTTGAGTCTGTCGAGGTAGGCCGTGGCAGTCGAAAAGCTTTGGTTGCTGCCAGACGGTGTTGACGAAGTGCTACCGCCGATGGCTCGCGCGCTCGAAGAAATGCGCCGGCGCATGCTCGATCTTTTCGAGCGCTGGGGCTATGAATACGTGGTGCCGCCCATCGTCGAGTACCTGGACTCCCTGCTGTCAGGTATAGGCGAAGATCTCGACCTGCAGACGTTCAAGCTGACCGATCAGCAAACCGGTCGGATGCTCGGTGTGCGTGCCGACATTACACCGCAGGTGGCGCGCATCGATGCCCATCGTCTGCCCAGCGCCGCACCGCAGCGCTTTTGTTACATCGGGCCGGTGCTGCATACACGGCCAGACAAATTTGCCGGCTCGCGAAATCCCTTGCAGATCGGCGCTGAACTGTATGGCCATGCCGGCATCGAGGCCGATGCCGAAGTTGTCACGTTATTGCTCGAATTGTTGGCCGTTGCCGGCATCACACCAGTCACCCTTGAACTCGGCCATATGGGCCTTTTTCACGCAATTTGCGAACTGGCGAATTTTGACCGCGTTTTAGAGTCCCGCATTCTTGAGCGGCTGCTCATGAAAGACGCCAGCGGCTTGGCGGAGGCACTCGTCGCGACCCAGGCTAGCTCGGCGGTCGTCGAACATTTGCACGCCCTGCTCGAACTCAACGGCGATGATGCCGTGCTGGGCGAGGCGCGCGCAGCGCTCAAACGTGCACCGGCATCGGTTGTGACGGCGCTCGATGACGTCGAGCGTCTGGTGGTATTGATCCGTGAACGCATGCCTGGCGCCGACATTCATCTGGACTTCGCGGAGCTGCGCGGTTACCGCTATCACACCGGGGTGATGTTCGCTGCTTATACCCCTGCTGCCGGGCGCGCGATTGCCTGGGGTGGTCGTTATGACAATATTGGTCATTCTTTCGGCCGTCCGCGTCCCGCCACCGGCTTCAGTACAGATTTGAAGGTGCTGGCTGCGCTGAGCGCCAACGAGCGCAAGAAACTGCCGAAGATATTTGCACCGGCGGCCGATGATCAGTCCCGTATGACGGCAATCCGAGACTTGCGCGTGGCCGGCTACGCGGTCGTTGAAGGTTTGCCGGGGCAAAGCGCGGAAGCGCTCAACATGGGCTGTGATCAAGTGCTGCTCATGCGGGGCGGCAGCTGGCAGCTGGAAGACATCTAGATTTCAAATAGAGAGAACGAGCTTGGGCAAGTCAGTCGTCGTAATCGGCACCCAGTGGGGTGATGAGGGCAAGGGCAAGGTGGTCGATATGCTGACCGACCGGTGCGCTGCGGTAGTGCGTTTCCAAGGTGGACACAACGCGGGGCATACGGTTGTCATCGATGGCGCCAAAACCATCCTGCACCTGATCCCATCGGGCATCCTGCACGACAAGGTTGCCTGTCTGATTGGCAATGGCGTGGTGCTCTCGCCCCATGCGTTCATGGAAGAGATCACCATGTTAGAGGCGCGCGGTGTGCCGGCGCGCGAGCGACTCATCGTTAGCGCCGCCTGTCCGCTGATCCTGCCTTATCACGTCGCGCTCGATGTCGCGCGCGAGAAGGCACGCGGCGCTGCCGCCATCGGCACCACCGGGCGTGGCATTGGCCCAGCCTATGAGGACAAGGTTGCGCGGCGCGCGCTGCGCGTAGGTGATCTGTTATTTCGCGAGCGATTTGCCGCGAAGCTTGGTGAAGTGTTGGATTATCACAATTTTGTGTTGACCAACTACTACAAGGTGGACGGTCTGGACTTCCAGCGCATCCTCGATGAATCCATGCGCCACGCGGAATTAATTGGCCCCATGGTAGGCGATGTCACCGAACTGCTCGCGCAACACCAAACCAAGGGCTCAAATTTACTCTTCGAGGGCGCGCAGGGCACCTTGCTCGATATCGATCACGGCACCTATCCCTTTGTGACGTCGTCCAATACCACGGCCGGCTTCGCCGCCAGTGGCACGGGTGTAGGCCCGCGTACTTTTGACTATGTACTCGGCATCACCAAGGCCTATACCACACGAGTCGGGTCAGGGCCGTTCCCCACGGAGTTGTTCGATGAAACCGGCGAACACCTCGCCACTAAGGGTAAAGAAGTTGGAGCCACCACTGGCCGCCGTCGCCGATGTGGTTGGTTTGATGCTGTTGCCTTGCGCCGTGCTCAACAATTAAACAGCGTGTCTGGCCTATGCGTGACCAAACTTGACGTGCTGGATGGTATCGATGAGATCCGCATCTGCGTTGGATATGAAACGCCCGACGGCGTGTCTTTGTCGGTGCCGACCGGTGCCGAGGCGATGGCTGCAGTCCGACCGGTTTACGAAGACTTGCCCGGTTGGAGTGAATCGACGGTCGGTGTGCGCAGCTGGGCGGACTTGCCGGCGAACGCGCGCGCCTATCTGGATCGCATCGCGACTATCGCCGGCACCGGTATCGATATCGTCTCAACCGGTCCCGATCGCGCCGACACCATCATGTTGCGTCATCCCTTCGAATAAATTCCCGCACTTCCTCACTCCCGATGCCCGCTGCGATGACACGCACTGATCCGATATCACAGATAGCGCAATGGCTTAAAGAAGCCGAAGGCAAAGAAGCCATCGAACCGGCCGCCATGTCACTAGCAAGCGTCGGTGCTGACGGCCGCCCGAGCCTGCGCATGGTGTTGTTGCGCGGTGTTGATGCCCGCGGTTTAGTGTTTTATACCAATCTCAGCAGTCGCAAGGCGCGCGACATTCGCGCCAATTCCTGGCTAGCCCTGTGTCTGCACTGGAAGTCCATGAGTCGGCAGATCCGCGTTGAAGGTCGTGCCGAGCTGGTCAGCGACGCCGAGGCTGATGCCTACTTTTTTTCCCGCCCACGCGATTCGCAAATCGGCGCGTGGGCCTCCAAACAAAGCCAGAAACTGCAAGGGCGATTTGAATTGGAAGCTCGGGTGGCCAAATTTGCGGCTAAGTTCGGCATCGGCGCCGTGCCGCGTCCGGAATTCTGGTCCGGCTATCGGGTGACACCGGAGCATATTGAGTTCTGGGAAGACCGCCCGTTTCGACTTCACGATCGCACGCAATGGGATTTGCTTGACGGCGTCTGGGCGAGCCGCAAACTCTATCCTTGACGCAATTTATAAGCGCGGTTATCAAGTAGAGCGTGTTTTCAGAGTATTGGCGGTGATGAACTGGACGACCTCGCTCGGTCGCCCGTATAAGCTGGCCGCAAAGTGAACTTGAAAACATCGTCAGGGCACACGTCGATGCAACGTCCGCAGTTTGTACAATCACCCGACAAAACCAGACGGCTATCAGCAGCGGTGCCGCGCAGCGCCGGTGTGATGACATGGGGTTCGGGGCAGACCGCAAAACAATCGCCACAATCGCTGCAGGCTTCGCGAGTGTGGGCCGCGACGCGTAGCAGGGACACGCGTCCGATCAGTGCGTAAAACGCGCCGACCGGACATAGATGACCGCACCAACCGCGCCGACTGACCAGCATATCGAACAAAAAAACAGCCGCGACAATCGCCCACGCCAGCCCCAGGCCAAACACCAAGCCGCGTTGCACCATGGTGACGGGGTTGACCAGCTCCCACGCGATGCCCCCGGTCACGGCCGATACCACCAGGCTCATAACCAGCAGCCACCCGCGTAAGGCTCGCTGCGGACGCCAACCGGGTGGCAGATGCAGGCGTTCGCGACACCAGTGAGCAGCATCGGTGATGATGTTCACCGGGCACACCCAGGAACAAAAAACGCGCCCGCCCACCAGCGCATAAAACACTAGGATGACAGCGCTGCCAAGCATGGCGGTGCGGGTCAGCTGCTGGGTGGCAAGCAGTGATTGCAGGGCGATGAAGGGATCTTCGAGCGGGATCAGATCAAACCAGAGACTAGCGGCCAGATTGCCTTTCACCCACCAGATGCCAACCCATGGCCCTAGCAGAAACAGGCTTAACAAGCCCAACTGCACAGCACGGCGCAACAGGAGCCAGCGCTGTCGAACAAAAAATCCTCGCAGCGCGACGGCATCGCTCATCGTGTGACGCTCAAGTGGCGCGCAAGCCGAGGTCGTGATTGACCAGCGCGCGTGGCAACACCTTGATGGCGGCTTCGGCCACGACACAATCCTTCTCGCATTTGCCGCAGCCGGTGCACTTATCGCGGTGCACGGTTGGCTCAAAATAAATGCGCTTGCCGTCTTGCTTCATTTCCATGGTGATGGCTTCGTCCTTGATGGGGCAAGCCAGGTAACACGCCTGGCAATGGGCGATGCCATTGATGCTGTAGCAGGTGTCGGTGCCGGTGACCACCGCCACGCCCATATCGGCAGCGCGGATATCAACCAGTTGTTTTGATAGCGCATCGGTTGGACAGGCCGCCACGCAAGGAATGTCCTCGCACATATAACAGGGCACATCGCGCGCCACAAAGTAGGGGGTGCCAGTTGCCAGTGAGGCGCCGAAGGGTGCAAGTTTTAAGGTGTCGTAAGGACAGTCCCGCACACACAGGCCGCAGCGCACGCAGGCGCCGAGAAAAT
>JAYUQF010000186.1:0-4647 GCA_043756885.1 Pseudomonadota bacterium | reverse complement strand
ATTTCAGCCCCTCTAGAAGCGCGTTGCCAACGTTGCCTTGAATGGATGTCATGGCCAGTTGAAGTCGAACTGGCGCTTGTGGCTCTGAACAAAGCGCCGCTCGCACAGCACTACGAAGGTCCGGATTGGATCGAACTCGCTGACGGCATACTGCCGCTGCGGGAAACGTTAGAGGACGAAGTGTTGCTGAATTGCCCGGTCGCCCCCTTACACGGGCTAGCGGAGTGTGCGGCGGGCGAAAGTATCGGGGCGACTGAGGTCGCGAGCGACCGTAAGCAGCCATTTGCTGGTCTGGCGGATTTGCTCAAACGCCTTGAGAGTTAGTTTGTACAGACAGAATATATTGAAGCGGAGAGTGCACCATGGCAGTCCAACAGAATAAACCGACCCCATCGAGTCGCGGGATGCGTCGGTCTCACGACCGGCTCAAAAGTCCTGCTTTGTCGGAGGATCCGACCACCGGAGAAACCCACCTGCGCCATCACGTCAGTGCAGACGGGTATTACCGCGGCAAAAAAGTCCTGGCGGATAAAGAATAAGTTGTCCGATTGGTCGCGCACAGCCCTTCACGGGGCATCGCGCCAACTAGCAATGCGCGCACTCCTGCTCAAAATTATTCCGATAGATACTCGCGTTCTGCTGTGACGATTCGCATCGCAATCGATGCCATGGGTGGGGATCACGGCCCGGTTGTGACCGTCGCGGCCAGTGCCCGTGCGCTGCAGCGCCACGCTGGATTGGAATTGGTGCTGGTGGGTGATCAAGCCACGTTGACACAGGCGCTACGAGATAATGGCCTCGCAGACCACCCTCGCGTCACAGTCCGCCATGCGGACCAAGTCGTCGAAATGCACGAGCGTCCGTCACTCGCACTGCGCGGCAAGCGCGAATCCTCCATGCGCAAAGCCATCGATCTCGTGAAGGACGGCGGCGCAATGGCGTGTGTCAGTGCGGGCAACACCGGCGCGCTAATGGCTATCGCGCGCTTCGTATTAAAAACCTTGCCGGGTATCGATCGACCGGCAATTTGTGCAAGTCTGCCCGGTTTACTTAAGACCACCCATGTTCTCGATTTGGGGGCAAACGTCGATTCGACATCGGAAGAATTGTTCCGATTTGCTGTGATGGGTGCGGTTTTGGCTGAAGCGATAGACAGCCGTGAGCACCCATCGGTGGCACTGCTGAACATCGGCGAAGAAGAGATCAAGGGCAATGATCGGGTCAAACAGACGGCCGTCCTGCTCGAGAAAAGCCCGCTCAATTACGTGGGCTTCGTGGAGGGCGACGGCATATTCGCGGGCAAGGTCGACGTAATCGTTTGTGATGGCTTTGTTGGTAACGTAGCCCTGAAGGCGAGCGAAGGCGTCGCGCGGATGTTGAGCGAAATCGCTCGCGAAGAATTCAAACGCACATGGTTTTCAAAGCTCGGTGCAGCTTTCGCCAGTCCAACCTTGAAAGCGCTGCGCAACCGCGCCGATCCGCGGCGCTACAATGGTGCGAGCTTGGTGGGTCTGCGTGGCATCGTGATTAAAAGCCACGGTAGCGCAGATGCTCTTTCATTCGAACATGCCATTGACGTCGCAGTGCTTGAAATTGAAAAAGCCGTACCGGAGCGCATCAGCCACCTGCTCGAAGAATTGCTAGCGGTCGGTGAAGCCATTTGACTACCCGCACACAGCTAGGTTTTGTGTTCCCCGGACAGGGCTCACAGAGCCTCGGCATGATGGCTGCCCTTGCGGGCGAATTCAGCGAAGTTCGTGCGAGGTATAACGTCGCAAGCGAAGTGCTGGGGTTCGATCTCTGGGAACTGGTCTCGCAAGGGCCTGAAGAAGAGCTCAACCGCACTCAGAACACTCAGCCTGCCTTATTGGCTGCGAGCGTGGCGACCTGGGATATTTGGGTCAATTTGGCAGGGCCACTTCCTAGTGTGATGGCAGGTCATAGTTTTGGTGAGTACTCGGCACTGGTGTGCGCCGGCGCACTGGACTTCGAAACGGCCATTGCACTGGTTGCCGAGCGTGGCCGGCTCATGCAGGAGGCGGTGCCGGCCGGTCAAGGAGCAATGGCAGCGATACTTGGGCTTGACCTCGGGCCGCTGGAAGAAGTCTGCGCAGAGGCGGCATCCGCAGGGGGTGTCTGTTCGTGCGCCAATCTCAACGCTCCTGGTCAGATTGTAATTGCCGGCAATGTTGCGACAGTAGATCGTGCATGTGAGCTCGCTAGTGCGCGCGGCGCCAAACGCGCCATGAAACTCCAGGTCAGCGTACCCGCGCATTGCGCACTGATGACACCAGCAGCAGACGGGCTTGCAAGACGTCTTGCGACTGTCAAATTCGCGGCTCCGCGCCTAAACGTCCTGCACAATGTCGACGTTACCTGTCACAATGACGCGCAATCGATCGGCGACGTTCTGATTAGACAGCTCTATTCCCCCGTACGGTGGATAGAAACCATTGAACAGTTTGCGCGCGCCGGTATTACTCACATCGCCGAGTGTGGCCCTGGTAAAGTGCTTGCCCCTCTCATCAAACGAATTGACAAAAACCTACAGACCGTCGCCATGAACGAACCAAGCGGTGTGCGTGAATTTGCCGCTTTTGCGCGGGACAAATTGTCATGACCTCGCGTCAGGTCGCGTTGATAACGGGCGCAAGCAGGGGCATCGGTCTGGCGATCGCGCAACAACTGGCGAACGATGGTTTCGACATCATTGGCACGGCCACCTCGAGCATTGGTGCCGCGGCTCTAGAGAAGGCCTTAGGCCCTGGTGGTGCGCTGCGCGCTAACCTGACACTCGACGTTCTGGATAGGACGTCTATCGAAGCTTTGTTTACCGCGCTGGAAGAGCGTCAGCTAAGCCCCACCGTGTTGGTCAATAATGCGGGGATCACGCACGATAATTTGCTGCTGCGTATGAAGGACGAAGAGTGGGATAGCGTAATCGCGGCGAATTTGACCGGGGTTTTTACGCTTAGCCGCCGCTGTGTGCGGGCGATGCTAAAGGCTCGCTTCGGACGTATCATCAACATCACATCGGTTGTAGGAGCGGCGGGTAACGCTGGGCAGACCAATTACGCAGCGGCCAAAGCCGGGGTTGTGGGGTTTACGAAATCCTTGGCGCTCGAAGTTGCGAGCCGGAACATCACGGTCAATGCGGTTGCGCCGGGGCTCATCGACACCGACATGACACGCAAGCTGACGGATGCACAACGCGCAGCCGCGCTTGGTCAGATTCCTATGGCGCGTATGGGCTTGGCGTCTGAGGTGGCTGCGGTAGTCGGTTTCCTGGCCTCGCCTTTGGCGGCTTACGTGACCGGTGAGACTATTCATGTCAATGGCGGGATGTACATGGCCTGACAGAGTTGTCGCAGGCGCTCAGAGGACGGCTTTTATAAGCGCAGCGAGTTGAGCAGAGAGTTGGATTTTTTAAAGTTGATTTCAAAGGGTTACTGCATGCACCAAAACAAGGGTTGCTTGCAGTTTGGTCGGTTTTCACTAAACTAGCATTCGCCGCACTTACGGCGGCACCACCACTGGGAGGAACTTCAAGCGATGAGCAGCGTTGAAGAACGTGTCAAGAAGATCGTCGTTGAGCAATTAGGCGTCAAAGAAGAAGAGGTCACCATTGAAGCATCGTTTGTCGATGATTTGGGTGCAGACTCGCTTGACACAGTTGAACTGGTAATGGCACTCGAAGAGGAGTTCAAAACAGAGATTCCCGACGAAGAAGCTGAAAAAATTACGACCGTTCAGCAAGCCATCAATTACATCAACGATCATCTGGATTCATAATACCCACAAGCATTTGAAATAAGGCCGCGATTCGGTTCCAGAACGCGGCCTTTTCCATTTCTAGCTCCTGGGAAGAGGTACAGTTAAGTTGGCGCAGCGGGTGGTAGTTACAGGCATGGGACTGGTTGCACCCAATGGCAATACAGTCGAGTCGTCTTGGCAGAATACGGTAAATGGCGTTAGCGGCATTGCACCGATCGTGTCGTTTGATGCTTCCGGATTCTCGGCACGCATTGCGGGTGAAATTAAAAATTTTGACATCACGCAATTTATCTCGGCAAAAGAAGCGCGCAAGATGGACCCGTTTATCCACTACGGGCTTGCGGCTGCAATTCAGGCCATTGAAGACGCGGGCGTAGTGGCCACCGAAGCCAATGCCAAGCGCATTGGCACGATTATCGGGTCTGGCATCGGCGGCTTACCTGGTATCGAAAAAGGCTATCAATCTTTCCTGGACGGAGGCGCACGCCGGATCTCGCCGTTTTTTGTGCCGAGTAACATCATAAACATGGTGGCCGGGAACCTCTCGATCAAGTACGGATTTAAAGGCCCCAACTACGCCATTGTTTCGGCGTGTTCGACCGGCGCGCATTGCATCGGATTGGCGGCACGTACCATTGAGCGTGGCGAGCAAGACATCATTGTTGCAGGAGGCGCCGAGTTCGCAACCTGCCCAACCGGCATAGGGGGGTTCGCGTCAGCTAAGGCTCTTTCAACACGCAACGATGATCCCACTGCAGCGAGTCGACCGTGGGATGCAGAACGCGACGGCTTTGTGCTGGCTGATGGAGCGGGAATTTTAGTTCTCGAATCCCTAGAACACGCGCAGGCCCGTGGCGCGCGCATCTATGCCGA
>JAYUQF010000185.1:0-13490 GCA_043756885.1 Pseudomonadota bacterium | reverse complement strand
GGCGCTGCCGCGTCGTGTCGCCATGATGTGCTCGTTACGTTGGAGGCAGACAATTCATCGTCATCAGCGCACGGCGCCGCCGATCAGCTTGGGCTGCTGCTTGTTATTTTGATTAGAAGAGTGACGGACATGAATGAAATATCGACTATTTTCAGTCGAACTTAAAGTCAAACCTGAGATTTCGCCACCGTTATTGCCGGCGATCTTCGAGGTGTTTTTTGCGCGGCTTGCAGGTGCAGGGCGTCACTCGGGGTGACGCCCACTTGGCAACTCAGTTCAACGTCGCCCGCCGCTGAACACGCTGAGGAATGACTTCACTTTTTGCTTGATGCGGGTGCGCAATTTTGGTGTATCGCCACTCGCTTGGTTATCACTGGCCTTGGTGACGGCGGTGGCCGTCTCGACCGTCGTGGCCACTTCCGCGCGCGGCTTGCGTGGACGCCGCCGCCGTTTGCGTTGTGCTTCGTCACTGGTGGCGCTCGTCTCTTCGGGGCTAGCGGTCGGGGCGTTTATCGCTACAACTGCAACAGGCTCCGCCCGTGGTGTTTCGCGGCGGGGTTCACTCTCACGCCGCGGGCCACTGCGACTGCGGGGGCCACCGACACTGTTACCGGTGCTACGACCCCCACCATCACGGCTGCGGCCACCACCGTCGCGTTCGCGCCGGCGTTTGCGCTCTGCGCTAGCGGCAGCCAACGCGTCTTCGATTACCGAGTCCTCGCCCGTATCACCCTCAGCGCGTGGCGCACGGCGTGGTGGCAGTGCCAGCAGCAGCGCCGGGTCGACCGCCGCGACCGGGAGCTTCATTTCGATATAAGCCTCGATGTCCGGCAGGCTCATGGCGTACTCGTCGCAGGCGAAGCTGATTGCATCACCCTCGGCGCCCAGCCGTGCGGTGCGGCCGATGCGGTGCACATAGTCCTCGGCATCAAACGGCAGATCGAAGTTGAAAACATGGCTGACACCGGGAATATGCAGTCCCCGCGCGGCAACATCGGTGGCAACCAGCAGCGAGAGCTCGCCCTTCACAAAACGACCCAGCAGGGTCTCGCGTTTTTTCTGTGGTACATCGCCCGACAGCACCCCGACCTTGTAACCCGCGCGCTCCAGCATCAGCGCCACGCGTTCACAGCCGTATTTCGTATTCACAAACACCATCGAGCGATTGGCGCCCATCTGCGCGAGCAGCCCCAACAGCAGTGGCATCTTCTCTTCGGTCGCCGGGAAATAAACCTTCTGGCGCACGCTGGAGGCGGTGATCGATTCGGTCTCAATCACGAGCTTTTCCGGATCGTTCATGTGTTCGTAGGCCAGTTCCAGCACCCGATGGCTCAAGGTTGCGGAGAACAGCAGGTTCTGCCGTTCGCTGGGGCCCGGCATACGTCGCAGCAAAAAGCGGATGTCCTTGATGAAGCCGAGATCAAACATGCGATCGGCTTCGTCCATGATCATGACTTCCACCGAGCCCAGATCAATGGCCCGCTGTTTGACGAAGTCGATGAGCCGGCCGGGGGTGGCGATGATGACGTCGACACCATCTTCAAGGGTCTTACGTTGTTTGTCGTAGTCAACACCGCCGTAAATCAAAGCCGTGCGTAAGCCGGTATAGGCGCCGATCTGGCGCGCGTCTTTATCGATCTGGATAGCCAGTTCCCGGGTTGGCGCGAGAATTACCGCGCGCGTGTCCTGGGTGCGTCGCTCGGGGCTGCCCGGGTTTTTGAGCAGACGGTTGAACAGGCAGACCAGGAAGGCGCAGGTTTTACCCGTACCGGTTTGGGCCTGGCCGGCTACATCCTTGCCCATCAGAGTCAGTGGCAGGCTCATGGCCTGAATCGGCGTGCAGCGCAGGAAGCCAGCGGCTTCGAGTCCTTGCAGCAGCTTGGGGTGCAGATCGAAGTTTTCAAAGCAAATGTCAGTCAGCGTTTTATCGGTCACTAGTGCTCCGTTCCCGAGGGCGTAGGCGGCGGCTCGCCGCGCGTGGGTCAGGCGGTTAGGCCCGATGCTGTGGCGAAAACTTGGGGTTACTGGTCGGGCCTGATGGTTCGCGCAACGCTGCGGTCACGCAACTCGAGCTGGCCGGCCCCAGGGCACGCAGGAGGTTTGGCAGTCCGCGGCCCCTGTCTGTGCGGGCCGGGTCAGCGACGCGCGAGGGGCGCGTATGGCCTCGAGCGCAGCGCGCTCTGGTGCAACAAAATCCGAGTGTTCGTCGTTATGGACAAGTTTCCGTCGGGCGGGACTCGTTGTACCGAGCGCAGTTCGCGCGGCGGCGATGCCGGTGTCCACGGTATCGCGCAGCGATTCTAACCGGGTTTGCCGGTCACGGTCCGAATCACGATCCAGACCGTCCAGGCAGTCACGGCTTGCGCAATCAAACTTGGGGCCATCACTGCGTGGCCAGCAATATGCCCCATAGTGACTCGACAGTCCACGCCAACCCAGTCACGCACCTGCAATCGCCCCATCGCTGAGCACGCTCGCAGGCTAGTGCGTGCGTCAACACGGACAGGTGCCATTGTAAGCCGTGGTGTGCAGCAAACGGGGCGCCGGCGGATCACTTCACGCGGCGTCCCAATTCGCGGGTCAAACGCTCCAACGCGGGCGAAATATCACCTTGGGCGATGTGTACGTGGATGATAGCGAGGTTGCTGGTGTCGGCGAGGGCTGAGTTTAAAGCGGCGACAAATTCTGCCTCTGTGTGCACTTCATAACCGCGCCCACAATTGATAATCGTGGGTAGTTTGCTCACAGCCCAGGGATGCACGTCATTAAAAGTGCCGTCCAGCATCGGGCGCTCGGTGCCATAGCCGTTGTTGTCGAGCACCACCACGATCGGTGTCAGCCCGTAACGCGCAGCGGTAGTGATCTCCATGCCGGTCATTTGGAATGCACCATCGCCTACCAGGACCAGCGGGCGCCATTGCGGCTTAGCCAATTGCAAGGCAACGCTGGCCGGTACGGCGAAGCCGAGCGACGCATAGTAAGCACAGGCAATAAATTCCGAGCGGGAATGAATGGTGAGATCGATGGCGCCGAACAACGCATCACCGGGATCTGCGATCACCGCGATGTCTTCCGACAGTTCAGCGTCCAGACATTCAAACAGGCGTGCGATGTTAATGCTGGCATCGTCCAGTGCCGTGAAGTCCGCCGCGCCAGCGTGGCAACTGAGCGGCAATGGGCCGCGTGCAATCAAATCGGCCTTGCACAAGGCCTCGAGGAAGGTCGCCAAACCGAGACCTTGAAATGAGTGCCGGCGAATACTCAGGGATTCGGCACCCGCCGCAATCAATTTTGCCGGATCGATATTGGCGGTAAAGATACCGGTATCAAGATCGGTCAGCATCGCGCCAAGATTGAGCACACAGTCGCTGGACTCAACCGCCGAGCGCGCCATCTCGTTCGACAGACTGCCGGCATAAACGCCGACAAAACCCGGCAACTCTTCGTTGACCACCGACTTGCCCATGATGGTGGTGGCAAACCGGATACCGGATTTACCGACCAGTTGTATGAGTTTGTCCTGCAAGCCAAAACGATGCAGTTCGACGCCAGCGAGGATGATCGGTGAGTGCGCACGATTGAGCATTTCGACTGCTTCATGCAGCGCTTCGGCGAGGGTTGCCGCGTCGTAACTCGGCAGGCTTGTACTGACAATTTCCGGGCCGTCATCAACCACGGCGGCGAGGGCGCAATCGCGTGGTATTTCGATATAAACGGGGCGCTTGTGACGTGTTGCCGCCGCCAAAACACGACGCACCTCCCGTTGTGCAGTTCGCGGGTCGTCCAGCACACACTGCGCGACGGTTACTTCGCGAAATACACGCATCTGGGTGCCAAAGTCTCTGACCCGATGATGGAGCAAGGCATCGTTACTTGCTTCACCAACACCGGGCGCGCCGCTGATCACCACCACCGGCGAGCGCTCGGCATACGCCTGCGCGGTAGAATTGACGAGCTTCAATCCGCCGACGCCATAAGTCACCGCCACTGCGCCGAGGCCTCGAATACGTGCATACGCATCGGCGGCAAAACCGGCGCCTTGTTCATCACAAGTGCCGATTAAGGCCAAGGGCGATTGTTCGATAACCTTGAACAGACCCAGGGAATAATCACCGGGTATGCCAAATACGTGGCCGACGTTACGGGTACGCAATTCATCAACGAGCATATGGGCGACGGTATAGGGCTGGGTCATGGCGGCCTCGGTAAGGGATGGGGCTTTTATTCTAGTGGGCTAATAGGCGGGAGTGATGCGCATTTCTAATTGCACTGTTGTCCGCCCCGCACGCCGGGGTCAGTGCGAGGATCACCGCGCGATTTTGCGCGCCCCACCCTGCTCAGCGGGGGTCTGCATATCCACCTGGAAACGCACTGGCATCAAGTGCAGGTCAACCACGGCGCGGGAGCCGGCGATCGCCATCGTTGGTGTGAGTGCAGTATCACCTAATGCCGTCGCGTCAAATTGAGCCAGTTGCGGCCGGCCACGCACCGAGTGCTTGAAGTCGTAACCGGCTTCAAATTGCACCATCGCCGGCTTGCCATCGATGCGGGTGCTGGTCAGCGGTGGTGAATACTTGATCATGCCGCCTACGCCCACCAGCGGCACACACTCGGTAATGGCGATATCCAGGATCGGGCGTCCTGCAACGATCACTTGGCCGCGAATACGGTCATAGGTTTCACGATAGCTGACGTTGGCACTTTGGCAGGCAAAACCGTAGCGCGTGCAAAAATAATTGGCTGCCCTATCGTTACCGCAGAATGCACCGGTGATGAAGTGCCGCGGTTTGATCCCGGTGCGACACGCGATACCAACATAAGCGAGAGTGAACGCACCAAACGGGCTGCTTTTGGCATGCATGACCGTCATGCCGAGCACGGCGGGCACACTGGGGTGCAGGCTGACGGGCAGGCGCGCCAGCGCTACCTGCATCGGCATTTCGAACAGTACATATAAAATTTCGACATCGGGCAGGAGCAGGATTTCCTGGGCTGAGACATCGAGTGTCTCGGTCGCCAGAACCACTGTGCTCGGCGCGCGCTGGCCATAAAGCAGGACCGGCGCGTTCACGCGTTCACCGCCACGCTGCGCGGTGCCACGCTGAAGTGGGGCATGACCTCGCGCGCAAATAGGCGCAGAGACTCGAGCACTTCCTGTTGGGGCAAATGTTCGCGCGCTTGAACCATGAAGATCAAATGGTCAGCGCCGGCTGCTTGCCAGCGGCTGATGGTAGCGATGAGCGCACAAGGATCGCCAAAACACAGCCCACTGGCAGGTGGCTTTTTGTTATCGCCGGGTGCATTGGGATCGGGGCGCAATGATCCAAGCAGACCGAGTGCGGAATAATTATTGGCGGGATAAGCTTCGGACACTTCTATGGTCTGGCCAGCCATATAACCAAAGGTACCGATCAATTCTTCGCCACGGCGTTTGGCGGTGGCATCGTCGGCATGGCAGTGCAGCCAGTTGGCAATGGCAACCTGGTCGTTGATAAAAGCACCAACCGGTGTACAGCGTTTGATGCGCTCGCGATATTCGGCAATGCGCGGCACGTTACGCTCAACTTCAGCGATCGAAAGAATCAAAGCGCCCATACCGCGATCGGCGGCGTCGAATTCGGTGCCGGGCGCGGTGACCGCGACCCACATAGGCGGATGGGGATCCTGTACCGGTTTAGGCAGGATGCAGCGCTCGGGCATGCTGAAGTAAGTGCCTTCATAGACAAAGCGCTCTTGGGTCCACATCTGCGGAATGACGCGACAGAACTCATCCCAGGTGCGCTTGGTATCGTCGATAACAGAATTGAAACCGCCCAACTCGTTCCAGGTGGAGGACCGACCCGTGCCAAATTCAACGCGACCATTGGAAAGATGATCAAGAAAGGCGGCCTTTTCAGCCCAGCGGATCGGCGAGTGCATGGACGGCACACAGGTGCCGATGCCAAAGCCCAGGCGGATGTTCTTGGTTTCCCGCGCAGCCGCGGTGAGGAACATATCTGGGCAACTGGAGTGGGAGTATTCCTCCAGGAAATGGTGCTCAACACACCATACGCTGGCAAAACCCAATTCGTCCGCCAGCCGGATTTGTTCGAGTGCGTTTTCAAACACCGCGCGTTGATTTTGGGTGTTAAACGGGCGCGGTGTTGAGAGCTCGTAGAAGAGTCCAAATTTCATGCGGGATAGTCCTCACACAGTATTGTGGTGGGTGAACAGTTGTTGTGGCGCAGGCCAAATCGTCTCGCTGGCAGTGCTGCTCTTCCCTTTGCAGGCATTAAACCCGAAAATCAGTGGCCGTCCTAGGCGACTGATATACGTACTATCGGGCCCATGCAGGGCATTGCTGTTAGCTGGGAGGGTCTGTTCTGAGTTGTTGTCATCCCCTACCGACAGGCCGGCACCATGGCCGTTGATATTCTTGAATTGCCGGTCGACATCGAGCCGCAACCCGATGGCATCACGTGCGGGCCCACTTGCCTGCATGCGCTCTATCGCTTTCATGCGCTCGATGTGGCCTTATCCGATGTAATAGCGTCGGTGACGCCGCTGGAAGAGGGCGGCACGTTGGAAGTGCATCTCGCCTGTGACGCCCTGGCGCGCGGTTTTGATGCCACCATCTATACCTATAATCTCAATCTTTTCGACCCTACCTGGTTCGCCGATCCCGACGCCGACATTGCCGCCAAGTTGCGCGAGCGCGCGGCGCGCAAACGCAGTGCCAAGTTCAAGTTTGCAGTTGAGGGCTATTGCGAGTTTCTGGAGCGCGGCGGGCGTTTGCGTTTTACCGATCTGACCCGCGCCGAACTGCGTGGCATGTTACGACGCGGTGTGCCGGTCATCGCCGGGCTCAATCTCACCTATCTGTATCGCCACGCAAGAGTATCCGGGCCGCACGACGATCCGGATGATGTGCACGGCGAGTCCTGCGGACATTTTGTCGTGTTGGCCGGCTACAATCGCGACGACCGCAGCATCGCGGTCGCCGATCCTTATGTGCCCAATCCGGTTGGTGCCGGCCAGAAATATTGGGTTCACATCGATCGTGTTATCGGTGCCATCCTGCTTGGTGTCATGACCTATGACGCCAGCCTGCTCATACTGGAGCGCGTTCCATGAGTGCCCTGTTGATTGTTGATAATCCCAAGCGCTGGCCGCTGACGATCCCCGGCGTGGAAGTCATTTCGTCTGGCGACTATCTCACCGAGCGCCGTTACAGCGAAATGCGCGCGGCCAAGGTATTTAACCTGTGCCGCTCTTACCGTTATCAGACCGGCGGTTATTACGTTTCGCTGTTGGCCGAGGCGCGTGGGCATCGCCCGATGCCGAGCATCAGCACGCTGCAGGATCTGCGCTCGCGCAGCGTAGTCAGGGCCTTATCGGAAGATCTCGACGAGCGCATCCAGCGTATGTTGAAGCCCCTGCGTTCGAAGAGCTTTGAACTGTCAATTTATTTTGGCCAGAACATGGCGGCACGTTACGACGCGCTGGCCAAGGCCTTGTTTGATCTGTTTCCGGCGCCGCTGCTGCAAGCGCGTCTTGAACGTAGTGGTAATCGCTGGGAATTGCGCTCGGTAGTGCTGATGGGCGCCAATGACATTCCCGAGAAACATCGGAGCTTTGTCGCTGAAGCGGCGGCGTCCCATTTTCGCCGTGGCAGCCCAGTGCGTCGCCGCCGCGCGGCGTCACGTTTTGATGTCGCGATTCTGGTCGACCCCAATGAAAAAATGCCGCCCTCGGATGCGCGCGCGCTGAAGAAGTTTGAGCGTGCAGCCGATGCGGTTGGCCTCGCCTGCGAATTTATTACCCGCGATGATGCCGGGCGACTGGCGGAATTTGACGCCTTGTTCATCCGTGAAACAACGTCGGTCAATCATCATACATTCCGCATGGCGAGCCGAGCCGAGGCCGAAGGCCTAGTGGTGATCGATGACCCGCGTTCCATCATTCGCTGCACCAACAAGGTGTACCTGGCCGAATTGCTCGACCGTTACGACGTTGCGATCCCCAAGACCCTTATCGTGCATCGTGGTAATGCCCACGACGTGGAAGCGGTGTGCGGTTTTCCGTGCGTGCTGAAAGCACCCGACAGCTCGTTTTCAGCCGGTGTGATTAAAGTGGCCGATGCCGAAGAATTGCATCGTGCGCTGGATAAGTTTTTTGATGGCTCTGATCTGGTAGTTGCCCAGGAATTCCTGCCGACGGATTTTGATTGGCGGGTCGGCGTGCTTGATGGGCGGCCCTTGTATGTGTGTCGTTATCACATGGCTAAAAGTCACTGGCAGGTGATCCAGCGTGACGCTTCGGGCAAAACCTCGGCCGAAGGTGCGGTTGATACCCTGTCGGTCGCCGAGGCGCCGATCGACATCGTGCGCGCCGCAGTACGTGCCGCTAATCTGATCGGCGACGGCTTTTACGGCGTGGACTTGAAGCGCATCGGTCGTCGCGCGGTGGTCATTGAGGTCAACGACAATCCCAATGTGGATGCCGGTAACGAAGACAAGATTCTCAAAGACGCGCTGTATCGCGAAATCATGGGACTCATGCTCCGTCGCATCATTGCGCGTAAACGCCTGGAGTTCGACATCGCATGAGTCAGCAGACACCGCTACATGCTTTTGCTGCATTCGGCATTGAGATCGAATACGCCATCGTCGATCGCGACAGTTTGGACGTGCGCGCCATCGCTGACCGCCTGCTCGCCGACGTGGCCGGCGCAGAAGTCAACGAATTTGCCGATGGACCGATCGCTTGGTCCAATGAATTGTCCCTGCATGTCATCGAGCTGAAGACCAATGGCCCGGCCGCCAGCCTCGATGGTCTGGACGAGCTCTTTTCAACCGAAGTTGCGCGCATCGACAAACTGCTGGCCAAATACCATGCACGCATTCTGCCCGGCCCGATGCACCCATGGATGGACCCGCTCACCGAGCAGCGTTTGTGGCCTCATGAGCAGAACGAGATCTATGCTGCTTACGATCGCATTTTTAATTGTCGTGGCCACGGTTGGGCCAATCTGCAGAGCATGCATATCAATCTGCCATTTGCTGATGATGCGCAATTTGTGCGCTTGCACGATGCGATCCGTATCGCTTTGCCGCTGTTGCCGGCACTGGCGGCCGCGTCGCCCTATGTCGACGGCAAAGCCAGTGGTTTGCTGGATACGCGGCTGGAAACTTATCGTTTAAATCAAAAGCGCGTGCCGGAGATCACCGGGCGGGTGATACCGGACCATGTGGCCAGTATCGACGAATATCACAGCCGCATTTTGGCACCCATGTTCCGCGCCATTGCGCCCCACGACCCGCAGGGTGTGTTGCACGGCGAATGGCTGAATTCGCGTGGCGCGATCGCGCGTTTTGATCGGGGCGCCATTGAGATCCGTATTCTGGATGCGCAAGAGAGCCCACGGGCCGATTTGGCCGTGGCGCGCGCAGTGGTCACGTTGGTGCGTGAGTTATATGAAACACGCGCCAGTTCAGCAGCAGCCCAAGCCCTGGTGTCGACAGCAACTCTCGCGGACTTGTTCGAACAAGCGCTGCGCGAGGGTGAGCAAACCACAATTTCAGACCCGACGGTGTTGACCGCATTGGGTATGGATATGCAGCCACGCACGATGGCCGAGGTCTGGCAGGTGGTTTGCACCCGTAATCGATTGTTGGAGGGCAGTGGTGGCGAGGCCTTGATGGCGCTTATGAAGCGTGCGCCCCTGGCTCGGCGGCTGCTGGAACGTGCGGGCGCGCAGCCGAGCCGTGATGCGCTGCGCGATGTTTATCGCCAGCTTTGTTTCAGCCTCGAAGAAAATTCGTTTTTTTAGGCTGAGGCGCTGGCGCGACCGGGCACAAAGCCGAACTCGTGGTGGTGAACGGTGACATTTTCATTGTGCCGGTAAAGCAGGGGTCAGATGAAGCTTTTCTCTGGACAGACTGAAAAGCTTCATCTGACCCTAATTTTTTCACCCCAATTTTTTCTTAGTCGTTGGCGACCTGGAACACTTGGTAGTCGACGCGTCCGGCGCTGATCTTACCCTGCGCCACACACACTATGTTATTGACCCATAAATAGCGGGGATCGCCGGTTTGCATGCGCGGTGCGGTCACAAAATAGGCTTCGCCGTATTCGGTGGTGCCGTTGCCGGCCAGTGCCGCCTGGACCTTTGCTGTCAGTTCCAACTTGCCAATGTATTCGACGTAGATAAATGCACGATCGTGGGTTTCGAAGGTGGCGCGCACGTCGAGATGACCGTAGTCATCGGCCATGGTCAGCCAATCAGCGCAGCCGGCTCTGCGCAGCACGCCTTTCAAACGCGGGCCTTCGAATTCGCCGCCGTCAACTTCAACACGATTAAGCGATTGCCGTACATGCCGCTGCCAACCGCTAAAGCGGCGTTGAGGCGTGCGTAATAGGTCATGAGTGGAACGAGTTTCATCGAGTGATCCTTCAGTTGAGAGTTATTCGACGACGCCCTTGGGCGCGCGCTGTTTCATGAAGCCGAACATATAACCACCGATGCGGCGCATTTGGATTTCTTCTGCGCCTTCGGTGATGCGGTAGCGGCGGTGATGGCGATAAATATGTTCAAAGGGTTTATGGCGGGAATAACCCATGCCGCCATGCACTTGCATAGCGCGGTCGGCCGCTTCGCAGCACAGTCGGTTTGACCAGTAGTTACACATCGAAACTTTGTCCGACACCGAGAAGGCACCGTACTTGTCCATCATCCAGGCAGTTTTGTGCACAAGAGCTCGCACCATCTCGCATTGGGTCTGTAATTCCACCAACGGAAACTGGATGCCCTGATTAGACGCGAGCGGTTTGCCAAACGGTTTACGCTCCAGCGCATAAGCCACCGATTCGTTGACGCAGAACTGCGCGGCACCAAGACTTGAGGCCGCTTGACGAATGCGATTCTCGTTGAAAAAGTGTTGCACAATCTGCAGGCCGCGCCCTTCCTTGCCGAGTATGGCGGAGTCCGGCACTTCGACATCGGTCAGGCTGATGCGGCCGTGATCGGTTGGCATGTTGAAGGTCCATAACATCTCTTCAACTTTGAAGCCTTTGGTTTTGGTGGGCACCAGGAAGGCGGTGATGCCTTCGCCGTCGCCGGCTTTGCCGGCGGTACGCGCGAAGATCATGTCGCAGGGCGCGGTGTGAATGCCGGTGTTCCAGGTTTTTTCGCCATTGATGCGCCAGCCGTTGGCGCTGCGCACGGCGGTGGTTTCCATGTGGGTGGCATCGGAGCCGTGTTGTGGCTCGGTGATACCAAAAGCGATGAAGCCGGTGCCATTGGCCAGCGGTTCTACCCATTCGCGTTTTTGCGCTTCGCTGCCGTAATGGAGCATGAGCAGCAGTCCGATGTTATTGGCGACGATGGCGTGCTCGTTCTGAAGATCGCAGTGCAGGCCCAGTCCCTTGGCGGCCAGGTGCTCGCGGATCACCGCCATGCCTAGATTGGTGCCGTCACGACCGCCAAACTCCTTGGGGAATGCGTAGCGGTAGTGACCGGCGGCATCGGCACGACGCCGTGTTTCGGCCAGCAGTGCTTCCCAATCGTGACGGGGTATGCCGTCGTGGTCCCAATCGGTGCGCGCGTGTTCGCGGCGATGATCGAAGAAGCGGATGTTGTCGTCCTGGGCTTCGAGCGGTTTGATCTCGCGCTCGATAAATTGATCGAGTTCGGCCAGGTAAGCCTGCAGTTCTTCCGGCAGATCAAAATTCACGCGGTTTCCCTCAATAGTTCACGCGCGATAATGACGCGCTGGATTTCACTGGTGCCTTCGTAGATGGTCGTGACTCGCGCATCGCGCGCCAGACGCTCCAAGGGCATGGCTTCGGTATAACCCACGCCGCCCATTAATTGCAGCGCGGTATAACAGGCTCTGTTGGCGGCTTCACTGGCAAAGAGTTTGGCCATCGAGGCGGCTTTGGCATAAGCCTGGCCGGACTGTTTTTGAAACGCAGCGTTCATGAGCAACAACCGCGCTGCTTCGAGTTCGGTGTAGGTATCGGCAAGCATCCATTGCACACCCTGGAAATCGGCGATACGGCGACCGAACTGTTCGCGCTCGGTAATGTAACGACGTGCAATATCGATGGCGGTGCTGGCCACGCCCAGCGCCAGCGAGCCGATGCCGATGCGGCCGCCCGTCAATTCACCGACCGCGATACGAAAGCCATCGTTTTCAAGACCGAGCATGGCGCTGGCGGGTACGCGGCAATCTTCGAATATCACGGGATTGGTACTCGAGCCGCGCTGGCCCATCTTATGCTCGGGCGGACCGATCGACAGTCCTGGTGTGCCGGCCTCCACCAGAAAACAGGAAATGCCCTTGCCGGGCGCCGCGTCCGTGTCGGTGACGGCCCACACCACAAACACCCCGGCGTATTCGGCGTTCGAGATCCACATCTTGGTGCCGTTCAGCACAAAGCTGCCGCCGTCGCGCAGCGCGCGGGTTTTCATCGCGGCGGGATCAGAGCCTGCGCCGCTTTCCGACAAACAAAAGCCGGCGGCGGCATACTCGCCGTTGCAGATGCGTTCGATGTAAACACGTTTCTGCGTTTCATTACCGATCGCCTGGATCACTTCGGCCACCAGGTTGTTAACGGACATGGTGACTGCGGTGGAGGCGCAGGCACGCGCGACCTCGGTGACAGCCAAGCTGAAAGCCACTACGCCGGCGCCGCTGCCACCCAGTTCAGGCGCGACGTTCAGGCCCATGAAGCCGAGTTCTGCGAGCTTTTTTAAATTCGTAAGGTAGGTAGCACGGTATTGCACTTCTTCGACCCGTGCGGCGACGGGGGCCAACTCTGATTCGGCGAAACGTCGCGCAGTGTCCGCGATGAGCTGCTGTTCGTCAGTGAGTGCGAGGTGCATGGGAAGATCCGCAGCGAAAAGGGTGCCGAATAGTGCCGCAGGGGAATTCAAAACACCACCGGCGGCCCAGGCCGTCAACACGCGGGTTTATTTGCTGATGGCGTCGAGCATGGGTTTGAAGGTGGCGAGATCCCAGTAGTCGCACCAGCGTGCGATCAGACCTTCGTGGAGAACAAATACACCAGCGACGGGCAACACCACCCGTAGATTACGCCGCTCCCATACCTCGGTGCGCGCGTTCATCACCGTGTCGCCATCGGCCACCTGATGATGAATATCCATTGAGGTGAGCGAACAATGAGTGCCGTCGACAAATGGTTGCAGAAAATCTTGCACAGCCCGAGCGCCACGCATCGGTTCCCATGGCATGTTCTGGTAAAAAACATCGTTGCTGAGGTGACGGGCAGCGAGCGCCATGTCGCCGGTGACGAGGCTGTGGCAGAAGCGTCGGACAGTTTCGGTGTTGCTCGCGGTCATGGTCATGGTGCGGGGGTTGTATCAGGGGCGTCAATCGCCAAGCTTGGTAAGGGATCAAGAAATTACAAAAGTACCATTTTAGGATTAATAGTGATGTCCCACCAATTCAAATCGGTGGACCGCTCCAGGCGGTGTTCCAGGGCTG